>NZ_FXYI02000048.1:0-21018 GCF_900184915.1 Clostridium sp. HV4-5-A1G
AAGAGACATGAATATATAAGACTATATTATTTCATACACTTCAAATATTAATTGCAATTTTATGGTATAATGTTTTATGTCTTAAAACTGTGCTAAAGAGGTGAGTGTCTACTTGAAAACTAATGAAAACATAAAAGACGATCTATATATTTTAATTCTAATGACATTTTCACTACCCATAATAAGTCAATTAAAATTCTACCCATTTCACAACACCTTTCGTGTAAGCTTCAGTTCTGCAGTATTTCTATTTTTTTTATTGTGGGTAAAAAAAATACCTTTGGTATTATATGGAATTGCAATTGGAACATCTACCGTTGTATTTAGAATCACACTTGATTATATTTTTAAAAGTGGATTTCAATTTTACAATGATTTTCTACTACATTTTCCAGCTTTTTTTTATTATCTGGTATTTTCGTATTTACTGTATATTATAAAAATAAATAACTTTCATAATAGACCTCTTTTAATAGGAATAATAGCTACTTTTGTAGATATAACTTCCTCTACCACAGAGCTATTAATACGATTTCTAGTACTTAAAAATTCAATTTCAGCATATACCCTAGGACTAATTTTTATCATTGCCATCACAAGAAGTTTTTTTGTACTTGGATTTTTTAATATAATAAAATTAAATGAAGCCAGGACTATAGTAAAAGAAAAAGAAGAGAAAAACAGATACATGTTTTTACTCATTTCAAACTTATACGCTGAATCCATACAATTAAAAAAATCTCTTTCCTATGCTGAAAATATTACAAGAAATTGCTATAATTTATATGAAAGGCTTCAGAATAACCATTCTGACTTTAATTCAAAAAAATTATCTCAAGAGTTGTTAAATATTGCTGGACAAGTACATGAAATAAAAAAAGACAATCAGAGAATATATGCAGGTCTCTCAAAAATCATTTTATCTGAGGATTCTAAAGATTACATGAATGTAATTGAAATTGCCAGCATAATGATTAAAACTAATAGAAAATACGCTGCATCCCTTGGAAAGAAGATTGAATTTTTAACAGATATATCTTCAAATATACCGGAACTTCACAGCTATACAGTAATGTCAATTATAAATAATTTGGTGTCAAATTCCGTAGAATCCATAGAAAGGAACGGTATTATAAAAATTTACATCCACAAAACATATAGTTCAATTGTGTTTAAAGTAGAGGACAACGGAAGTGGAATACCCGAAAGAAAAAGAGAGCTTATTTTTAAACCAGGTTATACTACAAAATACAACGAACTCGGAGAACCTTCTACAGGCATAGGCCTTTCTTATGTAAAAGAAATAGTTACAAACCTAAAAGGTAAAATTTTTTTAAATAATGAAGCTAAAAATAAACAAACCATTTTTACTATTGAAATTCCCATTAAAAGTTTAGTAAGGAGGATGACATAATGAACTTTTTTATCGCCGATGACGATGACGCCATTCGTTCAATGCTGGAGGAAATTATCGAGAATAATAATTTGGGAAATGTAGTAGGTGAAGCAGTAAATGGTTCTTTAATATGCAGTGATTTTCTACACAATAAAAATGTAGACATATTGATAATTGATCTTTTAATGCCTATTAAAGACGGCCTTCAAACTATAAGCGAGCTAAATTCATCTTTTAAGGGTAAATCAATAATGATCTCTCAAGTAGAAAATAAAGAAATGATAGGCAAAGCCTATTTATTAGGAGTTCAATATTATATTACAAAACCACTAAATAAGATTGAGGTTATTGAAGTGATAAAAAGGGTCATCTCTAACATAAAACTTGAAAAATCCATAAATCATATTCAGGATACTATAAGCTCTTTAAAAACAGACAATTCAGAAAATAATATATCAACAAATAAAAACATTTTGGAATACAGTGAATTACTCCTAAGTGATTTAGGAGTAATTGGTGAAAGCGGAAGCAAGGATTTGCTTTCTATTATAAAATATTTATATACCCATAAGAACGATAACAAAACCAGTACAGTTCCAACTTTTCCTCCTCTTAAAGAACTATTTACTCACATTGCAGAGGAAAAATTAAGTGAAAATAGTAGTTTGATCAATGTACGGAAGGAAGTTAAGGCTTCCGAGCAGAGAATCAGAAGAGCTGTCATGCAGTCATTAAATTATATAGCTTCCCTCGGTCTCACTGATTATTCCAATCCTAAATTTGAAAAATATGCTGCTGAATTTTTTGATTTCATTGAAGTTAGAAAAAGAATGCTCCAGCTTCAAAATGACATTTCTTCAAATACCCCCATTCATATAAACGTTAAAAAGTTTATAAAAGTCCTGTATTTAGAATCCAAAAAACATCTTGAAAATAATTTATAGTAAAAAAGACATCGAACTAATTCAATGTCTTTTTTATAAATTAATTTATTTTTGAATGGATTTACTGCAGCCCGAGCAGCCGCAGCTGCAGCCACCGCCCCTTTTGTGAGACTTATAAGTTTTGTATGCAGAAAATCCAATTATGCCAAACAATACTACTGAAACTATAACTGTTGCCATATTATACCACCTCTTTTTCTCTTATAGGCTCTCCAACACCCTCGGCACCATGTCTCTCACTGTAAGGTCTTCTAAACATCAGATAAAGTAATCCTATAATCAAAAGAATAGCTACAGCTGTACCGATTCCAAATCCCTTCCCTGTAACAAATGAACCAATCTGGAATATAATCAGGGATACAACATATGCAAATACGCATTGATATCCAATGGAAAACATCGTCCATTTTCTTGAATTCATCTCTGTACGAACTGCACCCATAGCTGCAAAACAAGGAGCACACAGCAAGTTGAAAACTAAAAGTGAATATCCGCCAAGCAGCGAAAATGATGCTTGAAGGTTCCCCCACATCTGTGCACCATCTTCAGCAACTTCAGAGAATCCATAAAGTATTCCAAAAGTTCCAACCACATTTTCCTTGGCCATCAATCCGGTTATGGAAGCTACTGCTGCCTTCCAATTTCCCCAGCCCAACGGATCAAATATAGGTGCAATTGCATTTCCTATACTAGCAAGAATGGACTGTTCCATATCAACTGTCTGCATTCTCCAGTTAAAGGAACTAAGGAACCAAACAAGCACCGTGGCAAGAAGTATTACTGTCCCCGCCTTTTTCATAAAAGCTTTGCAGCGCTCCCACATATGGATTAAAACACCTTTTGCTCCCGGCACATGATATGGTGGAAGTTCCATTATAAAAGGAGCTGGATCACCCGAAAAAATCTTCGTCTTTTTAAGAATAATACCTGAAATAATAATTGCCGCAATTCCTAAAAAATATGCAGATGTTGCAACCCAAGCGGCTCCATGGAAAAGCGCACCTGCAATAAGTGCAATAATGGGAATCTTTGCGCTGCATGGAATAAATGTAGTTACAATGACCGTCATTCTTCTATCACTTTCATTTTCGATGGTTCTGGTGGACATAATTCCAGGTACACCACAACCTGTCCCAATAAGAATCGGAATAAAGGATTTACCTGAGAGCCCAAACCTTCTAAACAGTCTGTCCATTATAAATGCAATACGTGCCATATAACCGCAGTCTTCCAGTATAGCAAGACATAAAAACAGCATTGCCATCTGAGGTACAAACCCAAGCACAGCGCCTACTCCTGCAATAATACCATCCAGGATAAAGGAATTCAGCCAGCCGGCCGTCCCAATACTGTTTAAAATCCATTCTACATTGTTAGGTACAAAATCTCCAAATAAATTGTCATTTACCCAATCAGTCATGGCACCGCCTACCGTTGAAATGGAAAAATAATAAACTAAAAACATAATTGCCACAAAAATAGGCAGGGCCAAAATTCGATTGGTTATGATCTTATCAATTTTATCGGACATTGTAACTTTGACTTTATTTCTTCTGTACAGTACCTGTTTTGTAAGATTGCTTATATAGGAATAACGTTCATTGGTAATAATGCTTTCACTGTCATCATCAAATTTCTTTTCACAGCTTAAAATTATCTCTTCAATACGTTCTTTTAAATTCCCGCTGAGACTTACCTGTTCTAGAACCTTCTCATCCCGTTCAAATAATTTTATGGAAATCCATCGGGCGTTCACTTCATTTATATTATCTCTGACAATGCTTTCAATCTGTGCTAAAGCTTTTTCCAGAGGCTCTGAAAAAATATGAGGTGCAGAATAAGCTGTTTTGGATTTAGCAAGTTCTATAGCCCTTTCAGCTACTTCCTTTGAACCAATACCTTTTAACGCTGATGTTTCTATTACCTCACAGCCAAGAGCATCTCCCAGTTTTTTTATATTTATTGTATCTCCATTTTTTCTTACAACATCGATCATATTCAAGGCCATTACAACAGGTACACCAATTTCTATAAGCTGTGTAGTAAGGTAGAGATTTCTTTCAATATTACTGCCATCAACAATATCTATAATGGAATCCGGCTTTTCATTTATAAGATAATTTCTGGAAACCACTTCTTCCAACGTATAAGGTGAAAGAGAATAAATACCAGGCAAATCCTGAATAATAACATCTTTACGGCCCTTAAGTTTTCCCTCTTTTTTCTCCACTGTAACACCCGGCCAGTTACCAACATACTGAGAGCTGCCGGTTAAATCGTTAAACATTGTAGTCTTACCGCTGTTTGGATTACCGGCAAGAGCAATTTTAATTGACATTTACATCCCTCCTAATCGGCGTCAATTACCTAAAATACTCAACTAACTGATCTCTACTATCTCCGCTTCTTCTTTCCTCAGGCTGAGCTCATAACCTCTTACCTTAATCTCAACAGGATCTCCCAGTGGAGCTACCTTACGTATATAGATCTCTGTCCCCTTTGTAAGTCCCATATCCATAAATCTACGTTTAACGGCACCCTTTCCGTGAACCTTAACTACAGTGACATTTTCACCGCATTTTGTATCTCTCAATGTTTTCATGTTTCTAACTCCCTCCCTAAATATAAATGAAAAATCATACTACACAATAATTTTATTTGCCATTGCTTTATTTAATGCAATTCGAGCATCTTTGATATTGACTATCATATTTCCGGCAATTTCAGCTACTACAGTTACATTTTCCCCCTGGACAAATCCCAGGTTCTCCAAATGTCGACGGGTATTATCATTGCCTGTGATATTTTTAATGCTGCCTGATTCTCCAACTCTTATCATGGTAATTGGCATTTATACTCCCCTCCCACTTTATTTTCTCCTCCTAAACTAATAAGCTGTTGATTATGTATAGCTAAATGAAGATCATTAACATAAGATATCGAATTTCATTAACAAAGGATAATGATATTCAATATCATTTATGTATTTATTATAATATACTTACTTTCTTTTGTAAATATGTTTGTTAAAATTAATAATACTCAATTGACTTTACATTTTTACATAAAATAAAATCAGGGTCTGAAATTATCAAACCCTGATTTTTACTCTACTCTATTTAAAAAGTACTACTTTTTGGGAGCTAGAATCATAAACATGTTGTTTCCCTCCAATTTAGGTGCTCTTTCCACCGACGCACTTTCTTCTACCTTATCCAAAAACACATCCATTACTTTTCTTCCTAAATTGGTGTAGTTGTTTTGCCTTCCCCTAAATCTTATAGAAACTTTTACTTTATTGCCCTTATTTAAAAATTTTTTTGCATTATTGGCTTTAATTTCTATATCATTCAATTCAATAGTAGCACTTAACCTAATCTCCTTCATTTCAACAATTTTTTGATTTTTTCTGGCCACTTTGGCCTTCTTAGATTGTTCATAGAGAAATTTGCTGTAATTCATGATTTTACACACCGGCGGTTTTGCCTGAGGTGAAACCATCACTAAATCCATGCCTCTTTCCCTAGCCATTTCCAGAGCCTCTCTGGTTTTTAAAATTGTACTCTCTTTTTCCCCAACCAATCTAATTTTGTCCACCCTAATTTGTTCATTTAAATTATTATTTTTATTAATAATATACACCTCCACAATTATACTCATCTATTTATTATTATATCCAAGGATTTCCCCTTCTGCAACTGAAAAATATAACTGTTTGTTAAACTCACCTCATATTTTATAAAATTTTAATAATGCAAAGTATATTAAATCCTATTATAATAGTATTTAGCAAATCTTAAAAATTACCTTTAGCTTTGAGGGGGCATACTTATGAGAGAAAATAACAATTTAATTGAAATTCCAAAGGGAAAAAGCTTTTATAAAAAATTAATGGCCTTTATAGGCCCTGCATACCTGGTAAGCGTCGGCTACATGGATCCGGGCAATTGGGCTACAGATATTGCAGGTGGAAGTAAATTTGGCTACAATCTCATATGGGTAATATTAATATCCAACATAATGGCAATTTTTTTTCAAACCCTATGTGCAAGATTGGGTATTATAACCGGCAAGGATTTAGCTCAAGCATGCAGAAGCCACTACAACACAGCTGTAAATTATATATTATGGATTTTATGTGAAATCGCCATTGTTTCCACGGATATTGCAGAAGTCTTAGGGACAGCTATAGGTTTAAATTTAATATTTAACCTTCCACTAATATATGGCGTAATCATAACCGGATTTGACACACTACTTCTCCTATTTCTGGATAGATTCGGCATCAGAAAAATGGAAGCTTTTATCATAGGTTTAATTGCCATAATAGGTATAAGCTTCTTTATAGAAATTATCATATCAAAACCCGACTATCACGGAATAGCTTTAGGATTTATACCAAATCTTCCAAATAAAGATGCACTTTTTATAGCTATAGGTATAATAGGAGCCACTATAATGCCGCACAATCTTTATCTTCATTCTTCCATTGTACAGACAAGAAACATAGAGAGAACAGAAAGCGGTCTAAAACAGGCTGTTAAATTCAATAACATAGATTCACTGGTAGCATTAAATTTGGCTTTTCTCGTAAATGCAGCAATACTCATACTAGCTGCCTCGGTATTTCATAGAAGCGGCAACTACGGGGTAGATGATATTTTAAAAGCCCACAAACTTCTTGAGCCTGTTCTGGGAAGCACTTTAGCTCCTATTTTATTCGGCGTTGCTCTAATTGCCGCCGGACAATCTTCAACTATAACTGGCACTTACGCAGGTCAAATCGTAATGGAAGGCTTTATTCATCTTAGAGTTCAGCCCTGGGTAAGAAGACTTATCACAAGAATACTTGCAATAATACCCTCAATTTTAACTATAATCTATTTTGGCGATTCAGCTACAGGAGAACTACTTATAATAAGTCAGGTGATACTCAGTCTTCAGCTGGCCTTTGCCTTAATTCCTCTTATACATTTTGTCAGCAGTAAGAATTTAATGAAGGGATTTGCCATTTCCAAGAAGGCACAAATACTTGCATGGCTTTTATCTATTTTAATAATATACTTAAATGTGAGACTTGTTATCGAAACACTTATGGAATGGATGTCTAAAAGCAATTTAAAATCTTTCGAATATCTATCCATAACAATTTGCATAATGATGGGCATCTTGCTAGTTTATATAATATTTGAACCTATAATTTCCAAATCAGGAAACAGGGATGCAGTTGATATACACGGTGACGTACTCTTTCCTGAAATAAATAAAATTGAACCTTACAATAGTATTGCATTAGCTCTTGATTTCAGTAAAAATGACAGAGACGTATTATCTCAGGCTGTAAATTTTTGCAGCAAAGACAGTAATTTAATCCTAATTCACATAGTGGAAAGTGTAAGTGCCAGCATATACGGTAAAAAAGCAAATGATGTAGAAAGTAAAAGAGATATTGAGAGACTTAACATGTATGTGGAAAAATTACAATCACTGGGTTTCCAAAGTGTTATCCCAGAAGTAGGTTATGGAAAGGCAGAAAAATCTCTTGTCAAAATTGTGGAAAAACATCATGCTGATCTGATCATATTCGGTACCCATGGTCATCATGGCATAGCCGATATACTATTTGGCACAATAACAGATAAGGTAAAACACAAACTTTCCATCCCAATTTTGATTGCAAAATAATGGTATTACAATACAAAAGAATGCACTATAAACAACAAAGCTGTCCCAATCAATAGAACTGCAACTATGCAGACCCTGATATTCACAAAAAAACTGTTTTTGTAGCTTCCCATTATCTCTTTTTTGTTCGTAAATATTACTAGAAAAATCAATATGGGGATTATCAAAATACCTCCTATAATCTGCGTTAAAAGTGCCATGCAATTCAAAGGAAGATTTGGTATTAGCATAATAAAAGCTGCTATTAGAGCACTTCCAATATATACAGCATAAAATTTAGGCGCTTCACTTATACTGTCGTTTAAACTGTGATTCCATTTAAAAGCTTCCGCAGTACACCAGGAAGAAGATAAGGCTATTGTTATAGATGCAATAAGCCCTGCGTTAAATAAGCCTGCTGCAAACAGTACTGCGGCTGTTTTTCCGGTATTAGCTCCAATGGCCTTTATTATTAGATTGGGCCCAGCGCTTTCCATATTCCCCATTTGACCAAATAATGCGGTACCGGAAATAATTACGCAAAGAGCTATTATCACTTGAACTATACATCCTATACGGGTATCAACACGTCCAATACGTATGTGCTCTGCAACCGCTCCCCTATCTATACAGGCACTTCCCTGAAAAAATATCATCCAGGGCGCTACTGAATTTCCTATAATTGCAACAATATACCATAGTAGATCAGGGCTGTATACATTACAATTCCATTTTACAAAGGTATTTAATATAGACTGTAGATCAGGTTTAACCATAAATGCAATTATAACAAATACTATATTGACAATTCCCATAAAAAGTGCTATTTTCTCTTTTTTTAAATAGCCCTTGAAAGTTATAATTGATAACATGAATACCAGGCTAATAACAGTTCCCAGCCAGAGAGGTATACCAATCATTATAAGGCCTGCCGTCATTCCCATGAATTCAGTAGTCAACATTAAAATATTTTCAATGAGTAAAGTATATAGGTGATATTTCATCCAAAACTTACCATAATATTTACCAATAAGGAGCATAAATCCCTTCTGACTGACATTTCCAAGCCTCATGGACATTTCTTGAACTGTATACGTCAGCACACTAAGACAAATAGTAAGAGGTATAAATAAACTTATGCCAAATTTAGCACCGGTCATACAATAGGAAATAATTCCTCCTGCATCATTATCCCCCATTGCAGCCAAAACGCCGGGACCTATAAGGGCCAACACCGCCATATTTAATTTTAACTTATTATTTTTTTCCCTGACTGCTGTATTCTCAAATTTTAAGTTGCCTACATTAAGCCCATTTAAACTATTTTCATCTAATTGGTTCATTTATCTGCACCTCCATATATTGTCCTGATAATAGCTGATAATATATACTATACTTTTACCCTGAAATTGTTGCTTATATCTCAAATTATTGTTGAAATAATTTCAACAGTTTTTTTATATACTAATCGAAACTTTAGTGCATATAATCTACTATAGGTAATATAATTACAAGGCAATCGTCTAATAAATTAAGGAGTGAATAAAGTGTGTATGAGAGAAAATCTGAACTCGGCGCCCTCATCAGGGATTTATTGAAAAAAAACTCGCTTTCTATGCGTAAACTCAGTGCTTTAAGTGGAATAGACACTTCAACTATTTCAAGAATTGTGAATGGAAAACAACGTGCGAATATGAAACATATTCAAAGTTTTGCCAGATGCTTAAATGTATCCATAGAAAAACTACTGATAGCAGATGGATATGACATAGACATTTTAAACAATGAAAATTTTATAAACTCGCCTTCCTTTATAAAAAACATTCAGGAACTTTTAAAATTTTCAAATCTGCTTGATTACCACTATGATCTATGCAAAATAGAAGAGGAACTTGAAAAATACAAAAAATATGCTGCTACAAAAGAAGGTAAAAACATTGTATATAAGAATTTTAAAGAAAAGATAAATACCGTAAACGGAAGTGGACTGTTTGTAGATGAGCTAAAACAGATGTATGAAAAATTTTGTAATGACACTTCTCCTGAAGAAATTCGTATTCTACTTGGAAGCGGGCTTTTGTATTTCATACTTTCAATTGATATTATTCCCGACTATGTATTCCCTTTTGGATATCTGGATGACGTCATAGCTATAAAATTGGTACTTCACCATATTGCAGAAGTAAATGCCAGAAATGAAAAACTGCTTCAAAAATGATATTGACATATTATACAGTTAAATATGAGGTTTGTATTAAAAAGATAAATGACACCAAATCCACCTGTGATCTGGTGTCATTACTATATTATTTTAATTATTTCTTTAGTAAAATTTATAAATTTCTTACTGGCAGCAGCAGAAGTTTTTATAACTTCTTCATGGCTCAATCTATGATTCAATATACCTGCTGCCATATTTGTTATACAGGATATTCCCAAAACTTTCATACCGCTGTGATTGGCTGCAATTACCTCAGGAACTGTAGACATCCCCACTGCATCTCCACCAAGTATGCCCAACATATTTATTTCCGCTGGTGTTTCATAGCTGGGGCCGGTCATATATACATATACTCCCTCCTGAAGAGAAATTCCCAATTTAAATGCCGCCTTTTTTGCCATTTCTCTAAGTCCTTTATCATAGGCTTCAGACATATCCGGAAATCTAGAACCAAATTCATCCATATTCTGTCCTATAAGTGGATTTTGTCCTGATAGATTTATATGGTCTTTTATGAGCATCAAATCTCCACTGCTGTAATTTTTATTTATTCCACCTGAAGCATTGGTAACTATGATGGATTCAATGCCTATCATTTTCATGACCATAATAGGAAAAATTATATCTTTCATAGAATACCCTTCATAATAATGAAATCTTCCTTGCATGGCAAACACAGCTTTATTCTCAAGTTTTCCTATCACAAGGCGGTTCTTATGACCCTGTACTGTAGAAACAGGGAAATGAGGTATATCCCTATATCTATAGATTTCAGCACTTTCAATTTCATCCGCTATATTTCCCAAACCAGAACCAAGTATAATTCCTATTTTAGGTTTCAATTTCATATTTAAACTTATAAAACCTACTGCTTCTTTTACATTTTCATTTAAATTCATAATATACCGTTGATTCCATTTAACTACAACGATTTTTACCCTCCTCTAACTTATCTGATTCTATCCAATCTTTTTAAAGGTTCTATTTTATTTAAGTCATATGGAGTTTCTTGATAAACATAATAATTCAGCCAGTTTGAAAACAACAG
This sequence comes from Clostridium sp. HV4-5-A1G, assembly GCF_900184915.1. NCBI lineage: Bacteria > Bacillati > Bacillota > Clostridia > Eubacteriales > Clostridiaceae > Clostridium > Clostridium sp. HV4-5-A1G. The sequence continues at coordinate 11,274 of NZ_FXYI02000048.1, forward strand.
ATTGGAATGTCCCCGCCATCTTACTACTGGATCTTTCTCAGGATCATCCTGTGGAAAATAATTTCTTGGTATCTTTATATTACTTCCCTTGGCCTTGTCTCTTAAATACTCTGATTTTAAAGTAAGGGGATCATATTCAGAATGTCCCATAACAAAAATTTGCCTTGCATTTTTATCTAATACCAGGTATATTCCTGCTTCATCTGATTCTGCAACTATAGTCAACTCGTCTACTTTTTCGATATCCTCTCTTCTAACCTCTGTATATCTAGAGTGAGGGGCAAAAAATTCATCATCAAACCCTCTGACCAATTTAACATCCTTTTGTACCACCCTATGCTTAAATACTCCAAACATCTTCTCCTTTAAACTATATTTGGGAATACCATAATGATAATATAATCCCGCCTGGGCTCCCCAACATATATGCAAAGTGGAGTATACATTGTGTATACTCCATTCCATTATATTCTCAAGCTCTTCCCAATAATTCACCTGTTCAAATTTCAGATGTTCTATTGGAGCTCCGGTTATAATCAATCCATCAAACTTCTCATCTTTTACATCATCAAAAGTTTTATAGAAGTTAGTTAGGTACTCTTCCGAAGTATTTTTAGATATATGAGTTTTGGGATGGAGTAATTCGACTTCAATTTGCAGCGCAGTATTACCTATAAGTCTCAAAAGTTGTACTTCTGTGGTAATTTTAATTGGCATCAAATTTAAAATAGCTATCTTAAGAGGCCTGATATCTTGATGAAATGCTATATTTTCAGGCATGACAAATATATTTTCATTGTTCAAAATTTCAGCAGCTGGTAAATCATCTCTTATTTTTATTGGCATGTTATCACCTCTAAAGTATAAATTGTATTAAATTTTATTATAGCATAGTGTTATATATAAATACAACTCAACTAATTCAATCCAATCGATATAATTTTTTACAGTATCTAACAGTTTCTTGAATGGTTTTGCACAACATATCAGCTTTTACATACTTACGCACATATTCATCTAAAGGTCCTCCTCCAATTAAAATCTTTAAATCCTTTCTAAGCCCTTTATTTTGAATTGATTGTATACATTCCCTCAAATTATCAAAGCAGTTTGTAAGAAGACATGAAATTCCAACTACCTTGGGTTTATATTGTTTAATTGCTTCTATAAATTCTTCAGTAGCTACGTCCGTACCTAGATCTATTACACGAAAGCCATTACTTTTCATGACAGTAGCAACAATATTTTTGCCTACATCATGTATATCCCCATATATAGTTCCTATAATAAAATTTCCCTGTTCTGAAGTATTCAAAGGAAATTCCTTCCTAAGTATTTGTGAAGCTTCTTTAAATATCTCCCCAGATATAATGAGTTCAGACATGAAATACTTTTTTTCTTCAAAATTCTTTCCTACGATCTCTATTCCCCTCTGTAAATACTGAATAATTTCCAATACCGGAACATTGTTTTTTATAAGAGACTTTACCTCCTCAATAACTATATCTTCATTTAATTCTGCCATTGCTTTCACAAGTGTTCTGTTCATAAGATATCCCTACCCTCTAATCTATAAAAATGAACCCTTTGTATATAACCTATCATAAATACATCAATAAAACACCATACACAATGAACAAATTTCAATATAAAAATAAGCATTATGTGCATTTTATATGTATTTTCTCAATTTTATTTAAATTTAAAATTTATGCTTCTTATTTATAAATTATACCTTTAAATCCAATGCATAATAGTTTATTATTTCTATATGGGGAGTGTCCAACATGAATTTAACTATGCACAGTCTTTTAAATAAAATAAATAAATATAATCCCAAGTTATATATATGTCAAAAAGAAGACATATCAATTAAAGCCGTAAAATTTCTCAGTGAAAGTCAATCTTTTTTTAACCCAGATTATCTATATGTAGGAAAGGATTCAGATTTTCCAAAGGTTTTGCCTCAGAATAGTACTGTCAATATACTTTGTATTTCAAATAACCTTATGACTTTTAAATACGCAAAAAAACCTATGTTAAATCTAATAGTGTTAGACGATAAGATAAATATATTTAAAATTTTCAATGAAATACAGGAGATTATTATAGAATATCAGGAATCAGATATTAATTCATCCAAATTACTAAATGCACTGATCAGTGGAAAAGGTATTCAACATATTGTAAACGTTGGATATGAGATACTTGGAAATCCTATATGTATTCTAGATCTAAGTTTTAAACTAATTGCTTCTTCAAAGAATGCAAAAGTAGATGATCCAATATGGGTTGAACTTCTAACTAAAGGTTATTGTTCTTATAACTTTACATCCAAACACAATATCAAAAAATTTATAGAAATAATTCACAAAAATAATTCTCCTGTATTCATGAATAAGGATAAATTTAGAATTCCAAGAATAATATCAAATATAAAGATCAACAACACAGTGGTGGCTTATCTTACATCTTTGGAATATGAAAAGCCTTTTTCCAGAAACGACATGGACCTAATTATACTCTTATGCAGAATAATATCTTCCGAAATGCAAAAAAACAGGTTTTTTCAAAATGCAAAGGGGTTTAGATATGAAAATTTTATAATAGATCTGCTCGATGGCAGTGAAAACAATAAAAAAACAATAGAAGATAGATTAAATTTCTTAGATTTAAACTTCTATTATAACCTGTATGTACTTGTAATATTTGTTCCCCAGAATAAGTTTGTTCACACTTCACTACACCAGGTAATGGACACAATTGAATATATGCTCCCCGGATCTAAAATAATTATATATAATGATTTTATTGTTGCACTCATAAATCGTAAAGATAAAATCTTCAATATTGAACACACTTTTTCAAGATTAATAACTTTTTTTAAAAGCAATAATATCTATGGCGGACTAAGCCGCTGTTTCCATAACATAGCTGATATAAAAAATTACTATGAACAGTCAGTAAAGTCCATTGAACTTGGAATAAGGCTTATAAAAGATAAATTTCTCTTTTACTATGAAGATCTAGCAATATACCATCTATTAGAGATCTGTTCCCGGCAGGAGGATTTAAAAAAGTTCTGTCATGCCTCAATATTTGCACTGATAAAATACGACAAGATCAATAATACAAACTATCTTCACTGCCTTTACACATATCTATTAAATGAAAAAAACCAATTGAAAACAGCCAGTAATTTAAACATCTGCAGAAGTACTCTGTCTCATCGCTTGAAAAGAATTCAGCAGATAATGAACATAGACCTAAATGACACTACTACAATTTTGAGCCTCACCCTAACTTTTATGATTTTTAAATATATGGATATTTATGGAGGTGTTATTCATGAATAATTACGTAATTACTTTTAAACCTATAAATCAAAAAATCTCCATTCCTGAAGGAAGCACTCTTAAGGACGCAATTGTAAAATCAGGATTGGATTTTGATTTTCCCTGCGGCGGAATAGGAAAATGTGGTAAATGTGCTGTCAAAGTTCTAAGTCCCAAAATTGAAACACTTAAAAAAGAATTGGAACATCTCAGTAAAAATGAAATCTTAAAAAATATACATCTAGCTTGTCTAACAGAAATCCACGACAATATGATTGTAGAATTGAACATGAGAAAAAATACAGATTATAACATACTACAGTCATCTGTTGAAAAAAAATCCGACCTACTTCCTCTTTTAAAAAAAGATTTCATTCAGCTAGACGCTCCTTCTCTAGAAAACCAAAAATCCGACTTGAATCGTTTAAGAGAAAAACTCACTTTAAAAAATTCTGAATATAAGAATCTAAAAATTGGGATTTCAACTCTGCGCCAATTGCCTGACAAGCTCCGTGAGGCATGCAATAAAGTAACTGTGGTAATCGGTAAAGATGAAATCCTGGGAATAGAAGAGGGTGATACCTGCCATAAAATGTTTGGTATAGCCTTTGACATTGGAACTACAACCGTAGTTGGATATCTAATGGATTTATACAGTGGAAAGGAGCTCGCTGTTTCATCTTCACTCAACCCCCAAATTAAATTTGGCGCAGATGTAATTTCTCGTACAAACTATGCCAATCAAAATAACAACGGTTTAGAATCACTCCAGTCTACTATTGTAAAATTGCTAAATGAACTAATAGATAATGTATCACAAAAATCAAACGTAAAAAAAGATGATATATACGTCTCAACTGTAGTGGGAAATACCTGCATGCATCATCTTTTTCTGGGTTTAACTCCACGGTATATAGCAGCTGTTCCCTATGTTCCTGTAGTAAATGAAAGTGTAAAATTAAGTTCATTAGAATTAAAATTAAACATAAACCCTAATGGAAGAGTATTTGCACTGCCTACTATTGCCGGGTTTGTAGGAGCTGATACAGTAGCTGTAATTTTAGCTACAGATATGGATAAAAGCAAAGATATAAAATTAGCCGTTGACATAGGAACCAACGGTGAAATGGTACTAGGTTCTTCTAAAAAACTCGTGTCCTGTTCTACTGCAGCAGGTCCTGCTTTTGAGGGAGCCCAAATAAGCAGTGGAATGAGAGGAGCTAATGGGGCTATAGATCATGTATATTTTGGAAAAGAAATGACTTATACAGTTATTGGTAACGAAAAGCCCCGGGGAATATGCGGCTCTGGACTTTTAGATATCATTGCAGGATTTGTAAAAGTTGGCCTTATTAATAAAAGAGGTAAATTATTATCACCGGATAAATTCACCAATCCCGCGGCAAAAAAATACAGTGATCGCATAATAAGTTACAATAATGCAAATGCCTTTTTAATGGTATCTGAATCCGAAACTGCCTATGACAATCCTATATTGGTAACGCAAAAAGACATCACTTCACTTCAGTTGGCAAAAGGAGCGATTTCAGCTGGTATTAAAATACTCATAAAAAATCTTGGAATAAATCTAGACGATATTAAAGAAGTTCTCCTGGCCGGTGCTTTTGGAAATTACATGAATCCGCACAGTGCCTGTACAATAGGCCTTATTCCCAAAGAACTGGAATCTAAAATCAAACTAGTGGGAAATGCCGCCGGCAGCGGTGCAAAACTTGCCCTCTTATCACAAAGTGAATTTGAACGGGCAGATAGAATTGCAAATAAAGTAACCTATATTGAACTGGGGGCACAAAAGCATTTCAATCTGGAATTTGCCCGTGGAATGCAGTTTTAAAAAAAGAATCAACAAAGTTCAAAGCCCAAACAATTCTAATTCCAGATAATTAGTTAAATATTACATTTGAGCTTTGAACTTCAATCAAGTGATTCTCAGGTTCAAATGGAGTTTGCTTATAAGAAATGCTTTTCCATGATCAATTTTTATATGAACTCAAGAATCCACTTACTTTCCAGTTGCTGCAGAAATCATGGCTTTTACGTTTTCAGGCTTTGCATTAGGAGGTATGCAACAACCTTGAGCCAATATATATCCAGATGGTCCTATATCTTTTATTAACTTTACACTATAGTTATATACTTCATCCGGATTACTAAGAACAAACATAGATGGTGGCACATCACCCATTATACACATACGTGAACCTAATACTTCTTTCACTTTATAAATATTTGTACTTCCATCAATTGATATAATGCATTTTCCTTTAGGAAATTCTTTAAAAAACTCCAGATCTCTTTCCCAATCCGAATCAAGATGAAAAATTGGTACAACTCCCTCTTCTATAATCACATCAGTCAGCCTTTTAAAATAAGGCCATACAAACTTCTGCCAAAGTCTAGAGGATAAAAATACACTAGCGGTACGCCACCCACCTATCCATACACTAAGAGGTTTAATAGCTGCAATCTGCTTTTTTACATCTTTAATAATATACTCTATTGCTACATCCATCACAGCCTGTACTTTATCTGGAATTTTAAATAAATCTGTTGTAAATCTAGTCATAGTACGACCTCCACAAAAGCTTTCATAAGGTATTGCAAAAATGCTTCCTACATATGGTACTATACCTGATTCTGACAACCTCTTCATTGCTCCAGGAACACATTTCATATTATTATGCAATTTATTTGGTAAGTTATCCATTTTATCTATCAAAAACTTATTTAAAAATTTTTCGTATCCTTTGCTTATAATAACGTCATAGTCTTCAGGTTTCATCAATTCTTTTTCATCTGCTTGCCAAAGAGATCCCTCTGGCAGTTCTCTTCCCGGAATCTTAAATTTTGAAAGCCAAATTTTGCTAAGTGCATATTCATTAAAAAAGCAAACTTGAGTTCCATCTATTTCCCCAATAGTAGTGCAAGCTTTACACATTGCATCCGTTGATTTTTCAGTACTAGATGCATATTCAGACATTTTCATTCCTATATAATTTGCGCAGAAAGCATCTGCATTAAATAATACTGGTGTTCTATCCGGTTTGCCAAGCTCCACAGCAGTATTAATCCTACTCAAACGTTCATTATATAATTCCTGGTTGCTTTTCATTTTGCTGCACCTCCCATAATTTCTTTACAAAAGTCTACAGTTTGCTGGGCATCCTTACACACCATATCTGCATTTGCATACTTACCTGTGGCTTCATCTACAGGCCCTCCACCTATCAATATTTTCAAGTCCTTTCGAAGTCCTGCATCTTCTATAGTTTTTATACACTCTCTTATATTGTTAAAACAGGTAGTTAAAAGACAGGATATTCCTATAACCTTAGGTTTATACTTTTTTATGGCTTCAATGTATTTTGAAGTAGGTACATCAACCCCCAGATCTATGACTTCAAACCCATTGCTTCTCATCACAGTAGATACAATATTTTTTCCTATGTCATGGATATCATCGTATATCGTTCCTATTACAAATTTGCCATATTTGGAATCAGTGGATTGATCCAACCCGCCGATTAGCTGTGAAGCTTCATTAAACACTTCTGCAGACATAATGAGCTCTGAAAGAAAATACTCCTTTTCCTCAAATTTCTTCCCCACAATTGACATACCTTCCTGTAAATAACCTATGATTTCAAGTGGAGCAGTTCCAACTTCCTTCAATCTTTTTACTTCCGAAAGTACCATGTCTTCATCTAGATTTGCCATTGCATCAACTAACTTTTTACTCATAACATATCCTCCCTTTAATAAACATAAAAATCTTGATGTTAACTTTTTTATCATAAATTAAATAATATAACTTAAAACATTAACCTTCATTGAAAAGTATTAACCCTGCATAAGAAATTGTATTCAACCCGTTATAATATGGAATCCCGCAGCTTTTTTCAAGAGCTATTACATCAATTCCATAGGCCTCCAAGGACGAAAGCGCCCTGTCTGGAAATCTGCACTCAGTTCCTTCAACATAGGTACATACCTTGCAGAGCCTGCAGCATCCAGCACTTAAAGGCAATATCTCTTTAAACTTGTATTTAGCCCTCACGTGAGAAAGAATTTTTCTAAATATTTCCTCATGAATTTGAGCTGAAGCCTTCATTCCCTTTAGGTCAAAGGTACCTGACAGTTGATGTACTGTCTGTATTAGAAGTCCCTCATTATATCCTTTAGCTTTAGCTATCAATTCATCAATTGGACCTACAGCTGGTGGTCCCATCCAGTTGGTGTTGTAATTGCCGCAGACATTTTTTTCACATGCCTTTCTGGCATCCTCATAAAATTTAATCTGTGATACATCTATCATCGCTGCATGATCAGCCTTTAATTCAATTGCTTCTTTTACCAAAGATTGAAATTTAGATCTCATACATTTCTCTCCTCTGAATCAATGGATAAACTTTTATTCAGATTTTTTAAGGCCTCTGACTTTAAACTTTCCTCATCAGTTCCAAAAACAATCAGTGTAATATTTAAGTCAATATGCTTAATATTGCTTTCATCTTGTCCTGATAATTCTTTTACATTAATTTTTTTACCAGTAGTCGCAATCCAGATATTAAAATTATTTTCACTCTTTGCAAAAACCTTCAAATGTCCTATAAAATATTTATTCTTCTGTACCCATTTTTTAACATTATTCATAAATTCTAAAATACTATCTCTGATTTCATCTCCTGTAAGTTCATTTTTGAACTCAAAAGAATTGGAATAGGAAAATACTGCAGGTGTCTCCTTAAACCTTCCATAAAAAATTCCATGGAAATGATCTCTATGGATATCATTCATATTTTCCAGTCACCTCTTTCCATATATCTTTATCTGTACTTGTATTTGCAGACAACATATGCAAACCAGCCGTTGAATTAAGCTTTTTCACATGATTTTTTATTTGTTCTAATTCTTTTTCTTTAACTAAATCCATTTTGTTTATAAGTATTATATCCCCATCTGCTATTTGATTAGTTATAAGTACAGGCGTTACAGCAATGAGCTCCTTAAAACGCTCTCCATCTACTACTGTTACAATTTTTATACTATCTATGTTTTTTCCATACTCCTTCAATGTACTCAATATTCTACCAGGATAAGCCAATCCCGTGGTTTCAATAATTACCCATTCAGGATCTATTTTTTCATGAATATCATTTAATGTAATTATAAGATCTGAAGAAAGCTGGCAGCATATACATCCTGAAAATAATTCTCTGACACTTAAGCCACTGTATTCAAGAACCTTATCATCAACTCCAATTTCTCCAATCTCATTCTCAATAATCACCACGTTTGATTTAACTGAATTTTTGTTTTCCAGCAGGAAATGTGACAGAGACAATATTAAACTTGTTTTTCCTGAACCGAGAAATCCTCCAAAAATAATTAAATTCACTTTATTTTGCCTCCTTTTTTCAGACTAAAAACACAAATCCAAATTTATTATTTATATATGCCATCGCGAAAACCTTTGATAAATTTCCTTGAAAACCTGTCCTGGCCCATCAATGTCTGAGATGCCATAAGCGAGGCTCTCATTTCATTATCTGTCGGATCCAAAATATAGGAATCCATTCCCCTTGCCATGGTCTGTATCATAAATGTCCTATTCAGTAATTTTCTTGCAGGAAGGCTGTAAGATATGTTTGTAAGCCCGCAGACAGTGTGTATTCCAGGGTATTTTGCCATAATTTCCTCTATGGCATCAAGTACTTCTACTCCATGCTTTTCTCCTGCACTTATAGGTTTTATAAGAGGATCTATATATATGTCATGAATGTCAATTCCCTCATCTGTAAGCCTGCTAACAAGGTATTCTGCAATTCTAAGTCTATCTTCTTGTGTTTTTGGCATTCCGGTATTATCAATACAAAGAGCTATGATTTTGGAATTGTATTTTTTTATCAGCGGAAGTACCGCACTCCATCTTTCATCCTCACCTGTTATAGAATTTATCATAGGCCTTCCATTTTGTGACTTTCCAAGTCCAGCATCTAAAGCAAGAGGGTTTGGACTATCTATACAAAGAGGCAAGCTGCACCCTTTAAGCACATTGTCTACTAGCCATTTCATAATTTCAACCTCAGCCTGCATAAACGTGCCGCAGTTCACGTCAATATATGTAGCTCCACTCTCCTGTTGAAGTTTTGCAATATACCTTATATACTGTCCATCTTTCTTTTTCACAGCTTCAGATATCAGTTTTCTGCTGGTATTTATTAATTCCCCTATAATTTCCATTTACTCTGCCTCCCTTTAATTAAACATTTACATTAACCATAGAATAGCACATGTATTCCGTAAATTCATCTTACATAGTGACTAATTCTACTATATTTATTTATACATATTGTATTCTTTTAAAAAATTACTTTTATACCTATAAC
>NZ_FXYI02000049.1:0-20981 GCF_900184915.1 Clostridium sp. HV4-5-A1G
AAGTCGACCACCTAGATCTACAATTCTAGCTTCGTCGGCATCTTCAGATTTGTATAATAGACAGTTATAATATAATAATCACAATATTACAATATACTTCTAAATTATCTGCAAATTTGCTGCAAAATACTTTTCAGTGAACTTCCTTAACCCTGTCATCTAAATTCATTACAACAACGCTTCTGCCTCTGCCTGCTCTGTTTTGAAGAGATATATTCTTCAACTTTATTTTTCCTTTATCTCCCTTGAAAGAATTTAAAATCAAGGTGCGGTTCATCTTATCTTCATTGTCTATAAGAAGAGAATATATCACTTTCTGGTCATCCTTTAAACTCATGCCTATTACCCCTGAAGCTAATTTACCCATGGTGCTTACTGAATCCCCCTTGAATTTTATTGCCATCCCAGCATCACTTACTAAAAGTATCTGGGGACTTTGAGCACTGCTATATTCTACGTTTATCAGCAGATCCCCTTTATTCTTAAATTTATATGCCCTGTTCCACAAATCCATATCTTTGAATTCCATCATGGAAGTCTTTTTAACCATTCCGCTTTCAGTAAAAAAGTATATGTATCCTGAGCTGAAGTCTTCCACAGAAACTATCTTGAGTATATCCTTTACATCTACATCTCCCATGAGCTTCGCAGCATTTATCCCGGAAGCACCTATATTTTGAAGCATAAATGCAGGCATGGAAAACACCATTCCATCAACCGTAAATAAGAGTACAGTACATCTTGAATTTGTGAGTACATTCCTGTAGGCTCTTCCCATATTTGAAATTTTGATCATTCCTGACTTATTCACATTTATATGAAACTTTCTATACTCATCCTCATCACACAACTGAATATTTAATACTCTATCTTCTTTTGGCAGGATAAAAAGTTTAGTAGTGACTATATTTCTATCTTCAGTTGCCATCTTCGGCACTTTTAATTTAAAATCAAGCCCTATCTTTGTTGACACTTTTATAAACTTCATCTGAGAGTTTCTGTCAATAAGTTTTACATCTACAAGTTCTTCCCCACTTTTTAGCTTAAGGGCCATGATCTTGACATAATTTGTAATAAAGGATTCCAATTTTGTCCTTTTTATTCCTCCAATAGTAGTAAAAAATATAAAATCCTTTTTTAAATTTAAATTCTCCATGTTGTATACTGCAATTACATTTTCTTCGGACAGATCAAGACCTCTTATTATACTGTCAAGTCTTTCACCCTTTTCTTTCCACTTGAATTCAGGAATGTCCCTTCCTTTTAAATTATACACATTTCCCTTATCTGTAAAAAACATAAATGTGTCTCTGGTATTGGCATGTATGAGATATCTATTGAAATCCCCCTCCCTGTATTTTATATCTTCAATTTGCCCGCTGGATCTACTGTAGCTTTTCTCAGAAACTCTTTTTATGAAGGATTCATTGGACATTGTAACGATTATGTTCTCCTCTATCATAAGCTCTTCTTCATCTATTTTGGCTTTTTCATCCTCTTCTACAATGGCAGTTTTTCTATCATCGCCATATTTTTCACCAATTTCTTCCAATTCCTTTTTTATAATTTTCAGGACTTCCCTTTCGCTGCCCAATATTTTTGTAAGCCTCTTTATTGTTCTTAAAAGTTTTTTGTATTCTTTCTCAAAAGACACTATTTCAAGTCCTGTAAGTCTATACAGCATGAGCTCCAATATAGCCTGGGCCTGTGGAGCTGTAAACTGAAATCTATCCATAAGATTTGAGGCAGCATTTTTTTTGGATTTAGATGCCCTGATGGTTTTTATAATTTCATCCATTATACCTATGGCCTTTATGAATCCCTCTACAATATGAAACCTGGAATTTGCTGCATCCAGCTCCTTTCTTGTTCTCCTCTTTACAATTTCCTTCTGATAATCAACATAGTAACTCAATATGGTCCTAAGTCCCATAGTTTGAGGTTTTCCATTAGCCAAAGCCACCATATTAAAGGATATGCTGCACTGAAGATCTGTCTTTTTAAACAGATATTTTAAAATTTTCTTCACTAGATTGATATCTGCTGATTTTTTGAATTCTATTACTGCTCTTATACCACTCCTATCGGACTCATCTCTTATATCAGATATGGGTTCAAATATCTTTGCATGCCTTTTATCGGCAGTCATTTCAGAAATAGTCTGAAGCAGCCTGGCCTTGCTCCTCCTGTAGGGAAATTCCGTTATGACTATGGCAAGCTTTCCATTGTCAAGCTTCTCTATGGAAGTCTTGGCCCTTAAAGTCACTCTCCCCTCGCCCGTTTCATAGGCGGAAAGGAGAGATTTTTTCCCTATTATTATCCCTCCGGTGGGCAAATCTGGTCCCTTTATGTATTTCATAAGTTCCTCAGTGGTTATATCCGGATTATCTATATAGGCCGCCGCAGCTCCAATTACCTCTCTCAAATTATGGGGAGGAATATTGGTGGCAAGACCTACAGCTATTCCAAAGGCTCCATTTACCAGCAGGTTGGGATATCTTGCCGGAAGCACTTCAGGTTCTTTTTCAGATCCTGAATAATTGTCTATCATGTTTACCACATCTTTGTCTATGTCTCTCATCATTTCCATGGCAATAGGGGTAAGCCTGGCTTCTGTATAACGCATTGCCGCAGCACTATCTCCATCCTGACTACCCCAATTTCCATGTCCATCTATAAGGGGCATTCTCGTAGTGAAATTCTGGGCCAATATGACCATGGCATCATATACAGATGTATCCCCATGAGGATGATATTTTCCAAGTATGTCACCCACTATTCTGGCAGATTTATAATAGGGCCTATCAGGAAATGCCCTTAACATATAACTCCCGTATATTATTCTTCTATGTACGGGCTTTAAGCCATCTCTCACATCTGGAAGCGCCCTGTCTTTTGCTACTTCCACTGCATAGGGAAGATAATTATCTGGCATAGCTTCTTCTATTGGAATTTTTATTATATTGTGATCTTCTGGAATTACTGTTTTAGTTGCCAAGTAAAAGCCTCCTTATTATCAATTCACAATGAACAATTGGCAATTCACAGTTAATGAAGATTTTTCTGCGAAAAATCAACCACAATTGTGAATTGTGCACTGTCAATTGTACATTGCCTAAAATTCTGCGTATTTATACATATATTTTTTTCTCGGCGCCACTACGTCACCCATAAGCAGAGATATCATTTTTTCAGCTTTTACAGCATCTTCTATAGTTATCTGCTGAAGTGTCCTGCTTTCCGGATCCAAAGTAGTCTGCCAGAGTTGATCCGGGTTCATCTCTCCCAAACCTTTATATCTTTGAACAAGTGCCCCGGATCCAACTTCTTTTTTTGCTTTTGAAAGCTGTTCATCGCTATAGGCATACCTGGTCACGTCTTTTCCCCTGCTCTCTTTATAAACTTTGTAAAGAGGTGGAAGCGCTATGTACAGGTGCTCATTTGAAATAAGCTGTCTCATATATCTATATATATAAGTCATCCAAAGTGCCCTTATATGATATCCATCTACGTCGGCATCACTGAGTATTATAATCTTGTCATACTTCAAATCCTCTTCCCTGTAATTTTCAAGTATTCCAGTACCTATGGCCGTGTTGAATATTTTTAATTCCTCACTTCCAAGTACATTTTCCAGCTTCTGCTTTTCTGTATTCATTATCTTACCTTTGGAAGGCATTATGGTCTGAAATCGTCTGTCCCTGGCCTGTTTTGCAGAGCCTCCTGCAGAGTCACCTTCCACCACTATAAATTCACACTTGGATGGATCCTTCAAAGTGCACACTGCAATTTTCCCTGCAAGTGGTGCAGTTCCCCTTCCTACTTTCTTTTTCTCCGCATCGTTTATTTTTTTTATTTTCTCCCTCCTCAGGGCTGCATTTAAGGCGTTATTTATTATTACTGAAGCCATATCCCTATTATCTTCTATCCATTCAGAAAGTTTAGTGTAAGAAAGATCATTCATCATGGTATAGGCCTCTGCGTTTCCAAGTTTAGTCTTGGTCTGGCCTTCAAATACGGGATTATTTATCCTTATCTTAACTATGGCGGTCATTCCCTCCCTGAGATCATCTCCCTCAAATTCTGCATCCTTTTCCTTCAGTAAATTGAGTTTTTTGGCCCATTCCTTAAATGCCCTGGTCATACCAGCCTTAAACCCGCTCTCATGAGTTCCTGACTCGGTGGTTGGAATATTATTCACATAACTTGCTATATGGTAATTAGTTGAATCGGTAAACTGAATACACACCTCTCCTTCCATATTCAAATCTCCCATATGCCTTTCCCCTTCAAACAATATGGGTTCTTTATGAAGAGGCGTCTTACTTTCATTCAAATATTCTATAAAATCCAGCAGACCTCTTTCAGAATGATATTCCCTTTGTATTTTATTCTCCCCCCAATTGCACAGGAGTTTTAAAGTTATACCTTTATTTTGAAAAGCCAGTTCCCGAAGTCTTTCCTCTATGACATCCAATTTGAACTCTACTGTTGAAAACACCCTTTCATCAGGCATAAAGGTAACCTTGGTACCTGTTTCATCGGTATCTCCTATTATCTTAAGATCAGTGACTGGTGTCCCGGGCATATCTTTTTTAAGATGTCTGTCATAAGCATATTCAAATCTCTGAGCATAAATGTGCCCATTTCGCTTGACTTCCACTTCCATCCACTTGGATAGTGCATTTACTACAGCAGCACCTACACCGTGAAGTCCTCCCGAAGTCTTATAGACCTCATTATTGAATTTTCCTCCTGTATGCAGCTGTGTAAATACCATTTCCACTCCATTTATTTTTTTTACAGGATGGATACCTGTGGGAATCCCCCTGCCATTATCTTCTACAGACACACTCCCATCTTCATTTAAAGTTACACAGGCCATATCTCCAAATCCATTTGAAATCTCATCTATGGAATTATCTAATATCTCCCATATACAGTGATGAAGACCCCGGCTGCCTGTAGAACCTATATACATGCCGGGTCTAACACGAACCGGTTCCAATTTTTCCAGAGAAGTCAGAGATGTTACATCATAAGCTTCACTCTTTTTGTCTACATTTTTCATCTGCTCATTTTCCTCCAAAATAATTATCTGCTGTCTGTCATCTGTGTTCCCTTATAATATTCCAATAACAACCAGCGAATTCCTTCTAATTTGCCAATGTTCATTTTCAGCAGAATTCAAAAAAACCTTCTGAAATTATTAGAGAAGGCATACTATTAAAGTTTAAACTTCAAAATTATTATATATATATACACATAATTATGCAATGGCAGCCACGTGATAAAATAAAATATTTAATTAACCCTACATTAATCTGGCTTTAACTTTCAAAGTATATATATATAAGTGAAGGTGGATTTTATATACTCAATGCACAATTGGTAAAAAAGCAAAGTTCAAAGGTGAAGATATCAAATAGGGAGAAAGGTGATCTTATAATGATAACAGATACCCACTTATTGATTTCCAATATCATATTTAAACACTGTTCAAAAAATTTTAATATTAAATTGAATAAATTTAATTTTTTATACGGCAGTATAAGACCTGATTTTGTAAGGGACAGCTCCAATTTTCACCATTACCTAAGTGAAAGTATGGATATAGTATGCGAATACTGCGATCAGCTGATCAATACCAGGATGTCAATAAAAAAATATTCAGTCATTTTAGGCATGATATGCCATTTTATCTGTGATTATTTCTGTCTATATCATACAAAAGAATATAAAGAGAGAAACCTTTTTCAGCATTTCATATATGAACTGTGCCTTCATTTTATTTTTATAGGCCTTTTAATATTTAAAAAAATCAAAATTATAACAAATGTAGATATTACTGAAAAAAGCATATCATCAGTAATATACTGCATGCGTGAAAGATATGACAAGGAGAGTAAATCCTTCGTCAGAGATATAATTTATGCCATTTCAGCAGCTATGATGGCCACAGATTTAATAGTTAACTGGGAAAATCCAAATTGTTATTATGATAAAAATGCCAGAAAAATTTCCTGATGTAAGGGGACTGACCCCATTACATATATTTACATATTATGAAAATAACGCTTTGATGTTAGTCAAGGATTCTATTCCCGCATAGGCAGTTATTATAACTATGACAACACCTGTTATAAATAACCATTTTGGGTGCTTATAGTTTCCCACAATATCTTTTCTCCTGGATGCTATTAAAATCATAACAAGCATCACGGGAATAATGAGGCCATTTAGAGAACCTGCAACTATGAGCAATTTAGCCGGTTTGCCCAGCACAGTCATTATAAGCGTTGAAATGGCAATTATGACACTTGTGAGGATTCTCTCATGTCTGCTTACAAAGGGACTCAATGTCTTGAAAAAAGTAACAGTAGTGTAAGAAGCTCCTACAACACATGTAACTGCTGCACACAAAATAGCCACTCCAAAGAATATATATCCTAAATTTCCTGCTCCATATTTAAAAGCCGATGCCGCCGGATTGGTAGGATCTAATCCTATTCCCCTGGCTACCACACCTAAAGCTACCAAAAACAGCATAATCCTTATAACTGTTGTTATAGCTACTGTTGAGATGGCAGAACTCTCCACTCCCTTTAAATTTTCTTCTCCAGAAATTCCTGCATCCAGCAGACGATGCATCCCGGAAAATAATATGAAACCTCCAATTGTTCCTCCCATTAAAGTTATAGTTGGAAATAACAAGGTTGATGGGTTTTGGGGGAACAGAGTGCCATAATCCAATCTAATTCCAGTACTCATTGAATTCCCATGAAGAACTGCTACAGTCATGTAAAAAATAACAAGTATCATAATAATACCCAATATCTTTGAAAATTGATCTAGAGCTCTGCCTATATTTTTGGATAAAAATATGAGGACAGCGGAAATGCCTGCTAAAATATATCCTGCTTTAAAATTAATACCAAAAAGAATATTAAACCCCAATGCTGCACCGCCTATATTACCTGTATTGAAAGCTATTGCTCCCAATAATATCAAAAATGAAATCACATATCCCAGCCCGGGTACAATTTTATTTGCAATGTCCTGCGCTTTCAGTTTTGAAACACATAATATGCGCCATACATTGATTTGTGTGAAAATATTTATTATGCATACAGCTATAATCACTAAAATAAGCGACAATTTATAGTCCTGTGCAAATTGAGCTGTTTGAGTCAAGAATCCGGCACCAACCGTTGAAGTGGTTGCAGTAAAAAATGTAGCACCCCATAATATACTCTTTTTAGTTTTCTCGTCCATAACACCATCAGCAATATTATTTTTATTATCAATGCCAGGCAACTTATAATCCCCCTTCATATTTACAATTTTAACATCTTACTTTTGTCTATTGAATTTTAAAATAGCGGTCTATTTTCAACAGCTAATTTAAATACACCATCTTCTCCACCCTGTATTCCCCCAGGTAAAGTTATATCAACCTGTACTTTTTCTTGAGGAATAATTTTATTGTCTTTGATTTTCATCCAGCAATCATGTCCAGGTAAAACACGATCTGCAATATTCTTTATTCTCAATATGCTCTGCCTGCTTTGTTCATTATCTAAAGACATATCCACTTCCCCCTTCAGCAGCTCTATCCTGTTTTTTACTGCATCACCTGCAATAATCCATGTCTCATTATCTGCTTCGAGAACCATGGACATTCCTCCAGGAGTATGTCCCGGAGTAAATATGGCTTTCACGCCAGGGTAAATTTCATCTCCATCTCTGGATATAATTATTTTTTCCCTATCACTTAAATATTTTACAGATTCCTCTGTTGTAAAGACATCTTCTTCCGTAGTAGCATATTTCCACTCAGCTTCACTTATAATAAATCTTGCATTTCGAAACAAGGATGCATTGCCGCAATGATCAAAATGCAGATGGCTCAAAAAAACGCTGTCAATTTGATCTGGTTTCATTGATAACTCTTCAAGTGCCTTTAAAAGATTTGGACGAATTCCCTGAGACCCTGTATCAAATAAAATGTTTCTGTCTTTCATACGTATAAGTGCTACATTGCTCCATCCCAATGCACCTATAGTGGATTTACCCGGAAATGCCTTACATAATACATCTATCTTAAAATTCATATATACAACCCCCTAATTCATTATAATTTCTCTACTCTTTTTGTCGTTATAATGTCAGAACCCAGATTTAAAATATTTTTTACCACAATTTGATGCATTCCCACTGGCGCCTCTAATTCTACTTTTTTTATTTCTTTTTCGACATCAAATATTCTATCTTTAGGTATTGGATCCTTGGTTCTCACACTTACTAAAGGTTCCTTGCCATTTTTAACTTTTACCAAAGTGGCAATAGTTCTCTTGGGATCCTGTATTTCTTGCCTTGCATATTTTTCTCCTCTTTTACAAGTTGCTCCATTTACACTCATGATATTTTTCCCATCATATTCAATTGTGATCTCACAACTATTAGGACATACTATACACGTCAAATCTCTCTTCATACCTCTACCACCACCTTAATATCTTGTTGAGACTTGATATCTTCTTTTTTAACATTCAAATGTATCATTACTGCAGGATTAAGTTTCTTCAGTTTAGCAGTTTTTATAACTTTCTCTCCCTGCATAACTTTTATAACTTTATCTTTAGATGGTTTTCTCACTCTCAAGGCCAATTCCAAGTCTTCATTTCCACTTATTTTATTTGGTACAATGTTTCCAATTGTTCCATCCGTACTTATACCTATTGTGCCTTTTCCCGTGATACGGCCTTTAAGCTGCCTAGTCACTGATTCAGCAGCTTTTTCTCCCTCCAAAGATACATAGTCCACCAGATCATGGACATGCAGCACATTTCCTGCTGAATATATTCCGGGAACACTGGTCTGCAAATTTTCATCTACAAGAGCACCATTACTTCTTTTATCAAGTTCAATACCAGCTTGCAGTGACAATTCATTTTCAGGTATCAATCCAACTGACAAAATCAAAGTATCACATTTATAGTTTTTCTCAGTACCCTCTATAGGCTTTCCATTTTCGTCAAGCTCACTGACTGCAACCTCCTGAATTCTATCCTTACCTATTATGTTGGTAACAGTATAACTTAAATAAAGAGGTATGTTGTAATCATTCAAACACTGCTGTATATTCCTGGGAAGGCCGCTTGGATATGGCAGTTTTTCAAATACTGCAATGACATGAGCACCTTCCAGTGTAAGCCTTCTCGCCATTATGAGACCTATATCGCCAGAACCAAGAATAATAATATTTTTTCCAACCATAAGATCATTTAAATTTATATAGGCTTGGGCAACACCTGCCGTAAAAATACCAGCAGGTCTTGTTCCTGGTATACTTATAGCTCCCCTGGTTCTCTCTCTGCATCCCATTGATAAAATAACAGCTTTTGCTTTATATTTTTTTAATCCATTTCTGGTTGCAGCCGTAACTTCTTTATTTTTTGTAAGTCTTACAACTGTGGCTCCTGTTTCTATTTCCACATTTTTTTCTTTTGCTTTTTGTATAAACTTATCCGCATATTCAGGTCCGCTGAGTGCTTCTTTAAATCTCAAAAGCCCAAACCCATCATGTATACACTGCTTAAGTATTCCTCCTGGAGCTTTTTCTCTCTCCAATACAAGTACATCATCTATACCATTTTCTTTTAATCTTATAGCTGCAGCAAGTCCTGCAGGGCCCGCTCCTATAATAATTACATCCTTTTCCATTATCTTCATTATCTAACCCTCCCTTCAAATAGATATCCGTTCTTCCTCGAATACCTTATTTCTTCTGGTTTTAAATCATGTTCTTCCATCAAAAGTTTTACGATTCTTGTCTGACAGTATCCGCCCTGGCATCTCCCCATCATTGCTCTTGTTCTATTTTTAATTCCCGTCAGTGTCTTGACTCCCAATGGATTGTGAATTGCTTCTAAAATTTCATGTTTTGTCACCGTTTCACATCTGCAGAATATTTCACCGTAATCTGGATCCTGCTTTATAAGCTCAGCTTGTTTTTCATCCGATTGTTCATTGAATTTCAGTATTCCCCTTCTAATCGGATTGAATTTTTCATTCTCTTGAAGAACTTCTTTCCCGGCTATTATTTTTACTACATCTCTGGCTATTGGAAGAGCACTCGTAAGCCCAGGAGATTCTATTCCTATTAAATTGATTACATTCGGTACACTCTTTCTCTCTCCAATTACAAAATCCGCATATCCGCCCTTTTCCTTGCTCACCAACTTAGGTCTTATACCCGAAAAATTCCTTATAAAATACTTTCTCTCTATTTGGGAAAGTATTTTCTTACCACCTTCTATAAGCATGTCCATTACTTTCTGGGTAGATGAATAATTATCATTTTCGTCTATATAAACTGCGCTTGGTCCTATAAGCACATTTCCATCTACTGAAGGAGTAAGATGAATACCAAGTCCCCCCTCCTTTTTATTCGGTACAGGATAAGCCGGCATAGTTAAGTATTTGCTAAAATTTTTATCCAGTATAAAATATTCGCCTCTGCAAGAATATATTGTATAATCTTCTATCCCAACCATCTTAGCAATCTTGTCTGAATTTAGCCCTGCACTGTTTATCACCCATCTGGTTTGAAAAATTTCATCGTCTGTAGATACTTCATAGCCTTTTTCTATCCTCTTTATTCCCCTTACTTCTCTTCCCAGGAAAAATTCTACTCCATTTTGGCATGCATTCTCTGCCAACGCTATAGTATAAATTATGGGATTTACTATACCTGTCATCGGTGAAAACAATGCCGTTTTCCCTTTTACATAAGGCTGCTTTTCCCTTATTTCCTTTTCAGATATTATTTTTAATCCCGGGACTCCATTTTTTTCACCTTTTTCTTTTAATTCTTCCAGTCCTTCTAAATCATCCTTTGTAAATCCTACTACCAATTTTCCCGTTCTTTTAAACGGTATGTCCAATTCTTTTGCTATCTTGTCAAATCCAAGACATCCTTCTACGCAGTATTTAGCCATAAGTGTTCCCGGTCTGCTGTTAAATCCTGCATGAATGACACCACTATTCCGGCCGCTTGTTTCACAAACCACATCCAATTCCTTTTCCAGAACAGCTACCTTAAGCTTATAGCGTGAAAGCTCTCTGGCTATTGAACTGCCTATTACACCGCCTCCTATTACCAATACATCATACTTGTCTCTCATAGTCTCACCCCATTCTAATATTTTAGAAATTATTTTAGACAAAATTAAGTAACATTATCTGTAACAAATTCTTTAATTGCAGCTAACAATCCTATATTATCAGTTTTGAACTTTTTTGCCAATAAAAATACTACTCTGATTGTCCCCATTTTCTTGCATATTTTTTTATAATCATAACAAAAATAGATTTGTGTAAAATCAACATACACAAATCCATTTTAAAGGGGACTGACCCCCTTACATATATTTACAAATCAGTTCTCCCATTTCTTCAGTTCCGATAACTTCTGTATCTTTTTCTGCAATGTCCACAGTTCTATAGCCCCCACCGAGAACCTGAGACACTGCATTTTTTATATCTTCAGCGGCAGTTGTCATGTTAAAACTGTATTTGAGCATCATTGCAATACTCATAATTGTGCCAATTGGATTCGCCTTATTCTGCCCTGCAATGTCCGGTGCAGAACCATGTACTGGTTCATAAAGGCCAAAAGAGTCACCTCTGACACTAGCAGAAGGAAGCATTCCAAGAGAACCTGTCAGCATGGAAGCTTCATCGCTTAATATGTCTCCGAACATATTTTCAGTCAGTATCACGTCAAATTGTTTAGGATCCCTTATAAGCTGCATTGCCGCATTATCCACATACATATAGCTGACTTCTACATCTTTGTATTCATCTGAAATTTTCCGCACAGTTTTTCTCCACAGCTTTGAACTTTCAAGTACATTGGCTTTATCCACCAGTGTAAGTCTTTTATTTCTCTTTCTCGCTATTTCAAAAGATTTCCTTGCTATTCTATCTATCTCAAAGCTTGTATAAGCTATGGTATCCCAAGCTTTTTGACCCCCTTTTATATTTACCGTGCCTTTTTCTCCAAAATAGGCTCCTCCTATCAATTCTCTGACTATCATTATGTCCAGCCCTCTTCCCAAAACCTCAGGCTTCAGATTGGATGATCCTACAAGCTCAGGAAACAATATGGCCGGCCTTAAATTTGCAAATACTCCAAGAGCTTTTCTTATACCTAGAAGTCCTGATTCCGGCCTTAAATTGCCGGGAAGATTATCCCATTTAGGCCCTCCTACTGCTCCTAAAAGCACTGCTTCGCTATTCTTACAGATCTCTACAGTTTCTTCCGGCAGTGGAGTCCCCTTTTTATCAAATGCACTTCCCCCCAAAAGTACATCTTCATATTCAAAATCAAAATTATATTTATGAGCAACAGTCCTCAATACCTTTTTTCCCTGCGCAATTATTTCACTGCCAATTCCATCTCCTGATATAACAGCTATTTTCACTTACCTGCCACCTCTCTCTTTAAATAATTTATAAGCCCCTGTGATTTTATAATTTTCTGTACAAATTCAGGAAATGGAGCAGCATTGTATGTTTTATTTTTAGTAACATTGATTATCCTGCCTGAAGCCAGGTCTACCGATACCTGGTCATTTTCCTCTATACCACAGGCCGCCTCTTTACATTCAATTATGGGAAGACCTATATTTATGGAATTTCTATAAAATATTCTGGCAAAAGTTTCCGCTATC
The DNA here is from genome assembly GCF_900184915.1 of Clostridium sp. HV4-5-A1G. Lineage (NCBI taxonomy): Bacteria > Bacillati > Bacillota > Clostridia > Eubacteriales > Clostridiaceae > Clostridium > Clostridium sp. HV4-5-A1G. The sequence continues at coordinate 12,741 of NZ_FXYI02000049.1, forward strand.
ACGCATTCAACCCCAGACGCCTTGATGGCTATAGGTGCATGTTCTCTTGAAGATCCGCACCCAAAGTTTTTCCCTGCCACAAGTATGGAATTGTTCTTCACTTTCAAAGGAAATTTTTTATCCAGATCCTCCATACAATGTGAGGCAAGTTCCTCTTCATCGCTGGTATTTAGATATCTAGCTGGTATTATAACATCTGTATCAACATTATCGCCGTATTTAATCGCTTTTCCCTCTATCATTTTACCACCTCCTCCGGGGATGCAATTTTACCCATCACTGCCGAAGCCGCAGCTACTGCCGGACTTGCAAGATAAACTTCGCTTTTTACATGTCCCATTCTTCCGACAAAATTCCTGTTTGTAGTTGAAACCGCCCTCTCTCCTTCTGCAAGTATTCCCATATGTCCTCCGAGACAAGGTCCGCAGGTAGGAGTACTAACCACAGCTCCTGATTCTACGAAAGTTTCTATAATACCCTCTCTCAGGGCTTGAAGATATATTGCCTGGGTGGCAGGAAAAATAATTGTCCTCACATTTTTATTTACCTTTCTTCCTCTTAAAATACTGGCTGCAGATCTCAAATCACTTATTCTCCCGTTAGTGCAGGAACCTATGACCACCTGATCTATTTTTATATCTCCTACATCATCAATGGTTCTGGTATTTTCAGGAATATGTGGAAATGCCACTGTAGGACGCAGTTTAGACAGATCTATGTGTATAACTTTTTCATACTCTGCATCCTCATCCGCTTCGTATACTCTATATTCTCTTTTTGAATGTTTCCTTATATAGTCCACAGTTTTTTCATCTACGGGAAAGATTCCATTTTTGGCCCCTGCTTCTATTGCCATATTGGATATGGTAAAACGATCATCCATGGAAAGTTCATCTACTCCTTTGCCTGTAAATTCCATGGATTTATAGAGGGCTCCGTCCACTCCTATCATTCCTATGATGTGTAAAATAACATCCTTTCCACTTACCCATTTAGGCAGTTTTCCATCAAGTACAAATTTTATTGCCGGTGGAACTTTAAACCACGCCTCTCCAGTGGCCATGCCTGCGGCCATATCCGTACTCCCAACTCCTGTGGAAAAAGCCCCCAAAGCTCCATAAGTACAGGTATGGGAATCTGCTCCTATCACAACATCTCCACATACTGCCAAACCCTTTTCTGGAATAAGTGCATGTTCAATTCCCATCTGCCCAATTTCAAAATAATTTTTAATTTCCGCTTTTTTGACAAATTCTCTCACACATTTGCACTGCTGTGCTGATTTTATATCCTTATTGGGGGTAAAATGATCTGGGACAATAGCTATCTTATCTCTGTTAAAAACCCTTCCAATCCCAATTTTATCAAATTCTTTTATGGCCACCGGGGTGGTTATATCATTTCCAAGCACCAAATCCAGCTTGGCTTTTATTAACTGCCCGGCTTTTACAAAATCTTCTCCCGCATGGCGGGCCAATATCTTCTGTGTCATTGTCATACCCATTTATATCAACTCCTACTAAAATTTTAGTTTAAGTGATTCTGCCTCAGCATCAATAAGCCGCAGCTTTTTCTGGAGAAACTTCATAATACATTTTATTCATGGCATTTACAAAAGCTTTTGCACTGGCTTCCACTATATCAGTACTCAACCCTTTTGCTGAAAAAATCTTATCATCTTTTTCCACTTTTACAGTAGCTTCGCCCAGGGCATCCTTGCCATATCCCACTGATTTTATAAAATAGTCATTTAAATTCACTTTAATTCCCGCCGCTTTTTCAATAGCTTTAAAAGTAGCATCTACAGGCCCATCTCCGCAGGAGGCCTCACTTACACTTTTACCTTCATACTCCAACCTCACAGTGGATGTGGATACTGTAGTATTCCCTGTAGAAACCTGATAGTATTTTAAATTGAACACCTCAGGTACTTGAAATATCTCATTTTTTACAAGACTTTCTATATCTTCATCGGAGACATCTTTTTTCTTGTCAGCTAGATTTTTAAATTCTTCAAAGATTTCATTTACCTTATCCTTATCTAGATTTTTATAACCCAGTTCTTCAAGATGTTTGACAAAAGCATGCCTTCCTGAATGTTTTCCAAGTACTATAGAACTTTTCTTCAATCCTACAGACTCCGGAGTCATAATTTCATAAGTTTCCCTGCAGTTTAAAACCCCATGCTGATGTATGCCCGATTCATGTGCAAAGGCATTTGCACCTACTACTGCCTTATTGTTTTGAACCTGCATCCCCGTTATGTGGCTCACAAGCTTACTGGTCCTTGTCAATTCCTCTGTTACAATGCCCGTATGGCAGTTAAAAAGATCAGCTCTGGTTTTAATAGCCATCACTATTTCTTCAAGAGCCGCATTTCCTGCCCTCTCTCCGAGACCATTCATTGCACATTCCACCTGTCTAGCTCCATTTTCCACTGCTGCCAGAGAATTGGCCACCGCCATGCCGAGATCATCATGACAGTGAACACTTATAATGGCTTTGTCTATATTAAATACATTTTCTTTGATGCCCTTTATGAATGCACCGTATTGGCTTGGCGTAGAATACCCAACGGTATCAGGTATATTTACTATATCGGCTCCGGCGTCTATAGCAGCTTCCAGCACCTTATACAAAAATTCTGGTCTCGTTCTCGTGGCATCCTCTGGTGAAAATTCCACACTGGGGCACAAACTTTTGGCATATCTCACCATATCCACCGCTCTTTTCAGGACCTCCTGCGGTTTCATTTTCAATTTGTATTTCATGTGCAGATCCGAGGTGGCAATGAAAACATGGATTCTTGGCTTTTGAGCATCATCAATTGCATTCCAGGCAGTCTGTATGTCGCTTTTTAAAGCTCTTGCCAGAGCTACTATATGTGGTGATTTTATTTCATTTGCCACAGCTTTGACTGCCTCAAAATCTCCATTGGAAGCCGCTGGAAAACCAGCCTCTATGACATCCACATTTAATTTTTCAAGCTGTTTTGCAATACTCAATTTATCATTTATATTTAAGCTCACTTTAGGAGTCTGCTCTCCATCTCTCAACGTAGTATCAAAAATATATATTCTATTTTCCATAACGATTTTTCCTCCAATTTGTCCTTGTAATTCTTTAAAAATACCTACTCATGTATCATATAATCTCAATTGGCCAGTTGAAATTTTTTTGAAAGTCCCCATATTTTCTAATTTAAAATAAGGCAAATAAAAAACAGCCTCCTCTATGGGGCGAGAAGTCTGTCCGCGGTACCACCCAAATTTGTACTCAATTAAATAACGGCTTTTTACCGATAAGGCTTACTACTATTTCAGCCTACAGCTCCAGGACGAGTTCAACACATATACTATTCACAGGCTCTCACCATAAATGCCCGTTCTCTTTAAAATAGAAATTATGTCTACTACTTCCCCTCACAGCTTATTGATATTCATTTTTTGAAATAAATATTCCCATATTTTAAAAGTTAATATAAAAAAACAGATTTCTCTATGGGGCGAGAAATCTGTTCGCGGTACCACCCAAATTCGTACTCAATTAAATAACGACATATGCCGGCACAGCCTACTATATCAATTCAGCCTGCAACTCCAAGGCGAGTTCAACATGCAGTATTTACGGCTTCCCATCTTTTACCGCTCTCTTTAAAATACTAACATACCTACTATTCCTTATCCAAGTTTTTATATCAACTATAAGTATGGTAGTAAGTATAATACAAATTGTTTCCAATGTCAATAACTATTTTAATTCATTTTATTCATTACCCACAGGAGTGTTATAAAGAAAATTTGTCTATCATTTCTTTTAGATCCTTTGAAGATTGTCCTAATTCTCTCACTAGATCTTTAACATCTCCCATCTTTTCCTTCACCTCAGAAGTCGAAGCTGTTATCTCCTCAGATGAAGCTGATATTTCTTCGGTAACAGAAAGTATTGAATCCATTGAAGAGTTGATCATGTCCTTGTTTTTATGTACTTCACTTATTTTATCCACATTTTTTTCAATTGTCTGAGGTATACCCTTTATAAATTCGACTACCCCGTTCAAAATTTGCTTTGTCTTGTTTATCGTAGGTATCTGGGAACGCACTATTTCTCCATATATCTCCACATTATTTGCTGAAACATTCTCAGCATGGGTGAGATCCTTTATAAGTGAATTGATCTGCTTAACGGATTTAGAAGTCTGATTGGACAGCTCCTTGATTTGATCTGCTACTACGGCAAATCCCCTTCCGGCCTCTCCTGCTCTAGCAGATTCTATAGAAGCGTTTAATGAAAGCAAATTTATTTCATCGGATATCTCTTCTATAGTGCTCACTATATCCAATATGTCATTGGATTTTTTTATCAACTGCTTTAGATTGTTATTTGTCTCCTGAGCTGCAGTTATATTTTCTGAACTTTTCTTTTCCAACTCTGTAAGTATATCCACAATACTTGAATTCAGCTTTCCTGCTTCTGAAGCCCCATTTTTCATATTTATGCCATTTTCCTTCACTTCATCTACATTTTTTGATAAAATATTCATATTTTCAACACTACTTTGCATGTCTTTTGCTGAATTATTTATTGCAGATGAAATTTCTTCCATAGCATCCTTTATTCCATTTGAATTTTCAAATGTGGCCGTAGTGGACGAATTTATAAGTTCTATTCTCTCATCTATAGTGTCAGACAGCTTCTTTATATTTATAAGCAAACTTCTTATTTCATCTATCATTTTGTTAAACACTCTGCCTATATATCCTATTTCATCCTTACTTGTCACATCCACTTTTACAGACATATCGCCCGCTGCTGCCATACTCATGGAATTCACTATTTGGCTCAGTGGATTTACTTTTTTCTTCATGAGTCTCATTATAAACAATATGGAAATCAATATCATGGCTGCAGATACCCCCGCTATAATGATCGAAACCCTATATATAGGCTTATAAAAATCCTCATCATAGCATCCTACATTTATGTACCAGTCCCAGGGCTGAAAATACGCCACTGCATTTACTTTAGGTCTTTCACGAGTTTCTCCCGGGTTCTTCCAGTTAAAATGAACTATTCCTCCATCTTTAGGGTTTTTAGCTTCATTGATTATAAGCTGCAATAAATTATTCCCATCCGAATCCTTGACCTTTGAAATATCTTCCCCTTCTTTATAAGGATGCATCTGCTCTATACCCCTGCTGTTGACAGCATACATATATGCCTCTATATTCAATTCCAATTTTGAATTCAATCCCCTTGTCTTCCCATCGGACTGCTTTGGATTAAGCATCTCGCTTTTAAATATTTCCTGGGCATCAGTTCTTGTAATCTTTCCCTTTTTGACTTGACTTTCCAGGCTGTCCATCATGGCAAGCCCCATTTGAACTCTATTTCTTATGGCAGTTTGTCCTAATGTAGTCAGTGCACTTTTTGTACTGAAAAAAGCAATAAATCCTATAAGCACTACAGAAAAAACAATCAGTAGAAAAAATTGCAAATAGGATTTAAAAAAGCTTTTACTCAATTCATTATTCTTAGAATTTTCCTTGTCCTTCCTCGCATCTCTTTTCATAAACACACTCCCCATACATTAAGTTTGAGTTGATGACAATCTACCTCATAATAAAATATGTAACATAATATTAATTATTACAAAGTAAATATTATCACAAGTTATATATTACCATAAAATTTGCTAAAAATCAACAATTTACAAATTATTTAGTCACAATTCTAATAATTTCCCCATCAAGTGATTCTTGGGTTCAGATGGAGTTTGCCTATCAGATGGAGTTTGCCTATAAGAAATACTTTTCTCCAGCTGAACCTTAGCAGAACTTATCCAGGCGCGTAGCAGTGCTTATCGTAAGCTTTAAGAAGTTGGGAGTATTAGCACTGGTAGCGTTCGGATAAAAATAGTTTATTTTTAATTACAACCAGAATAATTCACCTGACTGCCAAATATAGAATCAACTTTAAATCATGTGTAAATGTTTATGTTCGTTTTACATAAAGTAATAATTGATAAGAGGAATTACATTTATAACAGGTTCCTCATAGGGATGTACTTTTTTTATGATATCCAGGGCTTTTTTTACAATATGACTTCTACAGCAAAATTCCACTTTGCATTCTATCTCCCTGCTCACTTTTCCCACATCTCCCAAAAAAGGATTTGCCCCCTTTAAGGGCCTCCAATATCCTGTAACTTTGGAAACAGACATGCAATTGTCATAGTTGCCTCCAATGCTGAGAGCTCCAATTGAGTTCAGCTCTTCCCTCAGGGCATCAACATACTTTTCCGGTATAAATGTCTCTATTTTAAACACTTCATAATCCATACTTCAATCACCCTCAATAATTTGAAATTCATCAATTCAAACAAAACTATCTGTCTATTAACTTATAGAGTACCTGAGTACCGCTGCTGCCATTGCCTTCTTTTTCCAGTTTATCGTAAAGAGATTTCGCAAGTTTTAATGCAGGGGTATCTAAATTCATATTTTCAGCTTCACTTAAAGCTATGTTCATGTCCTTTATAAAATGCTTCACATAAAATCCCGGTTCAAAATCCCCATTTATCATTCTAGGAGCCAGGTTACTAAGGGACCAACTGCTGGCAGCTCCAGTTTCTATGCTTTTAAGAACTCTCTCAGGATCCAATCCGGATCTCTTCGCATATGCCATTGTTTCGCATACCCCCATCATATTTCCTGCTATAGCTATTTGATTACACATTTTGGTATGCTGCCCTGCACCTGCTTCTCCCTGCCAGACTATATTTTTACCCATGAGTTTGAAAACAGGCAGTACTTTTTCAAATACTTCCTTATCTCCCCCAACCATAATTGAAAGTGCAGCATTTTTTGCACCTACATCTCCTCCTGAAACAGGAGCATCCAATGAATATACTCCTTTCTCCTTAGCTTCACTATATATCTCCTTTGCAAGAGAAGGCCTGGATGTAGTCATATCCACCACTATGCCGCCTTTTTTTATATTTTCAATTATTCCGTCTTTTCCAAAATAAATTTCCTCTACATCCTGTGGATATCCTACCATGGATATAACAATATCTGACTCCTTTGCAATATCTGCCGGATTATCCTTCCATTTTGCCCCCTCCGCAACAAGATTATCCCCTTTTGACTTTGTCCTATTATATACCAGTAAATCATAACCGCCCTTTAAAATATTGGAAGCCATACTATTCCCCATTACTCCCAATCCAATAAATCCTATAACCGGCTTATCATATTTCATACGACAACTCACCTTTCTTTAAATTTATATATTATATTTTAAAAAAGATTAGAAAAAAATGTTTTAATGGCATTAATTATTTTAGCGAAAAATCCCTGCGCCTGATCACTTGACAATTCTCCCTTTAATTGATCCGCCACACTGCTCAGCTGTCCTTTTATATCCCCAAAATTCAAATTCAGCCCATTTATTTTTGTCATAAGTGCAGTTATTTTGTCAATATCTCCGGTGCTCAGATTTAAATTGTAATTATTAGTTACATTTTCGACTATCTGCCTTACTCCTTCTTCTGTCTTAGGTTTTTCCTTCACCACCTGGGTTTTTATGTCATTTATAAGACCAGCAGCTTTGTCTTTCCCTATTTTATCTCCAAGATTTCCCGTAGTCATCAATTCATCATTGGCAGCTTCTTTCTTGGCTTCATCAATTTTATTTCCACTGCTGCTGCTCTCAAAACCCTTTAAAATTCCAGTAAGTGCTGCAGTTCCCGATACATTAAAGGGTGCAGATACTTTTACATTTGCATTTTTTATTCCTGCTGTTATAAGTGCGTTTTTTATCATGCTGCTGCTCACCCAGTATATATTATTGGTACTTACATTTAGACCTCCGCTTGAAGTTGGCTCCACATAGGAACTGGATATGGATTTAGTACCTATCTGCTGGCTGGTTGCAATGTTTCCAAGATATTTCCTCTCTTCATCTATATTCACTTCTATTACATTTACATCCTGCCTGGCAACACCAAAATATTTAAGCATATCCTCTTTTTGTTTATTTGTAAGATCTCCTCCCAAAGTCACAACTTTATAAGCATCTGCATAAGCCCTGGTATTTCCAAAAGATGCAGACAACGTCAGAACCATAAGTACAATCATCAATTTGCTGAAAATCTTTTTAATCTTCATGATTCAAAACTCCTTTTTTAAATAGTAAAATATATACCATTAAATATAATATACTATATTTGTTAATAAA
>NZ_FXYI02000050.1:0-19968 GCF_900184915.1 Clostridium sp. HV4-5-A1G
CATATATACTGTATATATTAATATATACACAGTATATACAATATTTATATTTCTGTCAATGGAAAAAAATGATCTTCTTGATTGACTTTTGAAAATGGCTCAACAAATATTTTACTGATTGAATTCATTGTTTTTTGAAGAAGCAGAATTGAATAACTTTTTTATTTCCGCAATCAATTTTTTAAGGGCAGAAGAAATGTATTTATCTTTATGATAAATTATTTTAAAACTCCTATATAGTGAAAGATCCTCTATGGGAATCTGTACTACATTATCTTGATGAATTAATAGACTCTTGGATAAAACTGATACACCCTGTCCAGCGGCTACTATGTTGATTATGGAATCTGAACTATGGCAAACCCATTTTTTTATAATGGGTATTCCCCTGCCTTCTGTTAGGTTAATCAGAAAATCTCTGGTACCGGAACCTTCTTCACGCAATACGCAGTCTCTATTTTTCAAATCGGATAGATGAATGGATTTTTTTGAAGCAAAGGGGTGATTTTTGCCGCAGATCAAAACCATTTCATCTTGGTAAACCTCGTCGGCTATAATGTCTTTTGAATTTACAAATCCCTCTATTACAGCTATATCAAGAGTTCCGTCAAAGATCTTTTGTATTATGTTTTTAGAGTTGTCTATGTATACACGAATACGAATTTTAGGATATTTTTCTTCAAATTTGGAGATGATATCACCTAGAAAAAAGCTCCCAACAGTAAGTGAGGCACCTATATGAAGACATATTTGTTCGGAAGCGTGATGTAGATAATTCTCCATTGCGTGAAAATTTGCAAGGATATGTCTTGCGTAGTTTAAAAATTCTTTTCCCACTTCCGTAATATATAATTTTCTAGAAAGCCTATCGAATAGTTTTACATGATATTCTTTCTCAATTTGGGAGATAACGTGGCTGACAGTGGGCTGAGATATATAAAGTTTTTTTGCAGCCGATCCTATTTTCCCATTTTCTGCTACGGCAACAAAAATTTCCAGATCTCTTATTGTCATAGATGTTCCTCCCTTTTTGTACAAAAATACATAGATAAAAAGATATGAAATTATAATAAGTTTAGCATTTTACAAAAGAAATAGCAAGGAATATAATTTTCATATAGGGAATTGGCCAATACCTGTTTTGTAATGTTTATAAAATAATTTAGTTAAAGAAAATCAATCCATGTAGCATATGCTACACGAGATATTAAAGAAAGGATGTAATTAAAATGAAAACCTCAAAAACTTACCGGCTCAAAGCAGAGGGCATGGATGAATTATTTACTGAATTGGAACAAAAATATATTATCTATGCCCCGGTACGAGTTCGCGGAGGAGGAAGATATGCAAAACAGGATTTAATTTTATATAGGCCGGTATATAGATATGAAGAAATAGAATATGCTGAGCGTTCTACCTATCCTATGAAGGAAGTCCTCACTCCAATCACGCAGACTTTGTTTTATTTTACAGAAGATGAATACAGGGAGAGTAAGATGAAGGGTGAAAAGGACATTTTGGTCTTTGGTAGGGCATGTGATATAAATTCAATAAAAATTCAGGATCAGATCTATTTGAAAAATGGTGATATAGAAGATTATTTTTACAAGAGAAAAAGGGATAGAATAAAGTTTGCATTGATGGAGTGCAAAGATCAATTTGATGGCTGCTTTTGCTGCAGTGTAGGTGCAAATATAACTGACATGCACTCTATTGCAGTATCCTTCGGTGAGAATGTCTATGTTGAGGTAGTAGATGATGATTTTAACGCATATTTTAAAAATTGCCAATTATCTGACTACAAGATTAAGTTTCCCAAGGAAAATGAACTCAAAATAAACTATCCTGTAATTGATAATATTGTTATTGCAAATAAATTAAAGAAGCATCCAATGTGGGATGAGTTTGATGACAGATGTATTGCCTGTGGTTCTTGCACGGTTGCCTGCAGTACCTGTACGTGCTTTGAAACCACGGATATAGTTTATTCACAAAATGAACAGGTGGGAGAGAGAAGAAGAACTTGTTCCTCCTGTATGCTGGATGAATTTGACAAGGTAGCCGGCGGGCATTCCTTCAGGACTAAAACTTCTGAGAAATATCGCTATAAAATTCTACACAAGGTATATGGGCATGGTGCCAGATTTCATACAGGACCTATGTGTGTAGGGTGTGGAAGATGTTCAGCTAGATGCCCTGAACTTATAAGCTATCCTGAAACATTGAACAAGTTGTCCAAGGCTATAGAAGAAATAAAGCAAGAGGAGGGAATTGATGATGTTAAATAATCCAATTAGGCCGGAAGCACATAAGATATTGAGAATACTGCCCCAGACAGAAAGCGAGTGGACTTTTCGTGTGGAAAACCATATGCCCATTCAGCATGGACAGTTTATGCAGATCTCAATTCCTAAATTTGGAGAAGCTCCAATTTCCATAAGTGGTTTTGGAGAGAGTTATGCGGATTTTACTATCAGAAAAGTTGGAAAGGTAACTGATGAACTTTTCAATTTGAAAGAGGGAGATTATGTTTTCCTCAGGGGATGTTATGGCAATGGATGGCCTGTAGGTTGTCTTAAAGATAAAAATGTTGTGATTATAGCCGGAGGAACAGGAGTTTCGCCAGTTAAAAGCTTGATCAATGCTCTATATGATGACCAGAATTATGCCGAAGAGGTTTACTTGATCCTCGGGTTTAAAAATTCACAGAGCGTTTTGTTTGCAGATGAATTGAAAAAATGGAAGGCTGAAAAATACTTTCATACTTTTTATACTCTGGATGGTGAAGACTATAAAGACTGGAACAAGGGGATGGTAACTGATCTTATTGAGGAAATACCTTTTCAACAATTTGCTGGAAATTATGAATGTCTGGTAGTGGGACCTCCTGTTATGATGAAGTTTGTTGGAAAAAAACTGCTGAAAAATGGAATACCGGAAGATAAAATTTGGATGTCCTTTGAGAGAAAAATGTCTTGTGCCATTGGAAAATGTGGACATTGTAGGATTGATGAAACATATGTGTGTTTGGATGGGCCTATTTTCAATTATACGATAGGCAAAAAGCTCGTTGATTAGGAGGTAAGAATTGTGGTAGAAGATTGTAATGTAAATAAGTTAAGGAATAACTGTTTTCGCCAGTCAAAAGTACCTGGAGAGTTTATGCTTCAATTGCGTGTGCCTGGTGGACTTATAGACTCAAAATGGTTGGATGTCATTCAACATGTATGTAAAACCTGGGGGAATGGTTATTTTCATTTGGGAGTGAGGCAGACTCTAAATGCTCCGGGAATAAAGGCAAAAGATGTTCCTGCTGTAAACAGATTTATACAGCCTTATTTAGATGCAATAGAACATGAAATGTGCGGTGTGAATATAGAAACCGGCAAAGGTTACCCTTATATTGCACCTAGAAATATAATGGCTTGTATTGGGGAAACACATTGTATCAAAGCCAATGTCAATACCCAGAAACTGGCGCAGAAACTGGAGAAGATAATTTATCCCAATCCATATCATATCAAGATATCAGTATCAGGATGTCCTAATGATTGCGGTAAAGCACATTTTCAGGATTTTGGCATAATAGGATGCACCAAGCCCATTTACGATATGGACAGGTGTATTGGCTGCGGAGCCTGTATGAGAAAATGTGAAAAAGCTGCGACCCGGGTACTGTCACTTAACGACAGAGGTAAAATAGACAAGGATACATGCTGTTGTGTAGGGTGCGGGGAATGTGTCATTGCATGTCCAACAGGGGCATGGCGCAGGCCGGATAAGGACTTTTATAAGATAATTCTCGGTGGGAGGACAGGGAAACAGTATCCAAGGATGGGAAAGATGTTTGCAAACTGGCTGACTGAAGAAAGTGTACTGGCAATAATGTCGAATTGGCCCAGGTTTTCAGAATGGGTACTTGGTGGAAAGCCTGTTTATATTCACGGAGGCCATTTGATAGACAGAGCAGGATATGAAAAATTTAAGGAGTTTATGCTTGAAGGCGTTACATTGAATCCGGAAGCTTTCATTGCCGAGCATATCAATTGGACTGAAACAGAATACAGAAGCAACATCCATGTGAAACCTCTTGAAAAACATTTAACTGTAAAATAGATCAATAATTAAATTTGAATTTATGAAAAAATACAGATTTGTGATATACTGTGTTTAGAAAAAACGCAAATTTATTAAAATGGAGAAAAAATATGAGTAATATATTTTATTATGATATTGCAATAGGCAGAATAGGAATTGCCGAAAATAAAAAGGCCATTACAAATCTGTATTTTGAAAATAGTTTTAGCGAAAAATATGATATTGTTAAAGAAACACCTCTGTTGAAAAAAGCATATCTGGAGCTTGAGGAGTATTTTAATGGGAATAGGAAATTGTTTGATCTGCCCCTGGCACCTACAGGTACGGAATTTCAAAAAAAAGTGTGGAAGGCACTTGAGGAAATTCCCTATGGTGAAACTCGCAGCTACAAGGAAATAGCTACGTATATAGGTAATGAAAAAGCTTGCAGGGCGGTGGGAATGGCAAATAACAGGAATCCTATTCCAATTTTTATTCCCTGCCACCGTGTTATAGGTTCCAATGGAGATTTAACAGGTTATGCCGGAGGATTGGATTTAAAAAAGAAACTTCTAAAAATAGAAAATGTAAATGCAGCACTTTAATGGAGGTAGTAATTATGTTGAATATAGGTTGTCATTTATCAGCTGCCAAGGGTTATGAAGCAATGGGAAAAACAGCACTTGAGATAGGGGCCAATACATTTCAATTTTTTACCCGCAATCCAAGGGGAGGAAAGGCTAAAAAAATTGATCCTGAAGATATAAATGAACTTTTAAAAATTATGCAGGAGAATAAAATCTCTGTGGTTATGGCTCATGCACCTTACACTTTAAATGCTTGTTCTGCAAATGAAAAAACTAGGGAATTTGCATCTGAAACTATGAAGGATGATTTGAAAAGAATGGAGTATTTGCCCCATAATCTATATAATTTTCACCCAGGGAGTCATGTGAAGCAGGGGGTTCAGGTTGGAATAAAGTACATTGTAGATATGCTTAATTCCATATTGATACCTGAGCAGACTACCACTGTTCTACTTGAAACAATGGCAGGAAAGGGCACAGAAATTGGGAGGAGTTTTGAAGAATTAAAGTGTATATTAGATAGAGTTGCACTTTCTGATAAAATGGGTGTATGTCTTGATACCTGCCATGTCTACGATGCGGGATATGACGTTGTAAATAATTTGGATGGTATTATAGATGAATTTGACAGAATAATCGGATTGGATAAACTCAAGGCAATACATTTAAATGACAGTAAAAACTCATTTTCAAGTCATAAGGATCGCCATGAGAAAATTGGGCAGGGTTTTATCGGGAAAGAGGCCATTGTAAGAATTATAAATCACCCAAGGTTGTGCCATCTTCCATTCTTTTTAGAAACTCCCAATGAACTGCCGGGTTATGCAAGAGAAATTAAAATGCTGAGAGAATCTTACACATGGCAGTGACTGGTGATTATGAGCAAAATGTAAATAAAAGGAGAGCTGATTATGAGTTATTCTGGAGTTATCTTTGATCTTGATGGTACGCTTTTAAATACACTTGATGATATGGCTAATTCAATGAATACTGTATTGATTAAGCATGGATTTCCTGTACATGACGTGGAAAAATATAAATATTTTGTTGGAAATGGTATTGAGAAATTGGTATTGAGGGCTCTGCCAGAAAATAATTCAAATGATGAAATGGTGAAACTGTGCTTGGCAGAATTTATAGATGAATATAATAAAAGGTGGCATGAACTGACAAAACCGTACAGCGGAATAAACGAACTATTGGACGAGCTTTATTTTTTGAAAATTAACATGTCGGTACTTTCAAATAAACCTGATAATTTTACAAAGATAATAATTGACAAATTTTTCGGAATGAAAAAATTTAACTATGTTCTCGGTTCACGGGCAGGTATTCCTAAGAAGCCGGATCCTTCTGCAGCACTGGAGATATCCAGACTTTCAAAGATTTCACCTCCGAGCTATCTTTATCTTGGGGATTCAGGTGTGGATATGAAAACAGCTAATGGTGCTGGTATGTATGCCATAGGTATTACCTGGGGATTTAGAAAAGCTGATGAACTGTTAAAAAATGGAGCAAAGGCTCTTATTGGAAGGCCTATGGAACTTATTGATTTTATCAAATAATTTCTGTTTCTGAGTTTTTTTATTGTTAAATAGTATGCATTTAGATGCAATTAAAATATATGATATAATGGTTTCATGAATTTACACAAGCAAGAGAAAAGGAGGTATCTGTTGAATGCCAAATTTTTATGCCGTAAAACAGGGAAAAAATACGGGTATATTTGATAATTGGGAAGATTGTGAAATACAGATCAAAGGTTTTTCCGGAGCTGTATACAAGAAATTTAAGGATTATGATTCTGCACTTAAATTTTTAAATCAGGATAGGGCTGATTTACCTCGAAATACATGTGAAGAAGATGTTCTCTATGCGTATGTGGATGGTTCCTATAATGATAGTAAGAAGATAGCTGGGTATGGCGTGGTTATGGTAAAAAATGATGCTGTACTCTTTAAGGATCTGGGAGCATTTAGAATCAGCGATATGATTGAAAGTAGAAATGTATTTGGTGAGATAAGGGGAGCTTTGAAAGCTGTTGAACTGGCATTGGCAAATGATTTTACAAGTGTAGTTATTGCATATGATTACAAGGGCATTGAATGTTGGGCCACAGGCGAGTGGAAGGCCAATAAGATTCTTACTAAGGACTACAGGGATTTTATGCAAAAATATATGAAAAGGATAGAGATAAAATTTAAGAAAATCAAGGCTCATTCAGGCGAAGATAAGTATAATGATCTAGCTGATTCACTGGCAAAAAAAGCTGTTGAAATATTATAATGAGTCTTTGGTTATTTTAGTGTCCGAATTTCTAGGGGTACATTCTTATATTTCAAATAATAGGTCTTAATAATTATGGCAGAAAGAAGGGTTTTTTAAATTGATACAATTCTTATGGCTAACTCCTCTGGGATTCCTCGTTGGAGCATTTGGAACTTTAATTGGTGCTGGTGGAGGTTTCATACTTGTACCTATATTGTTGTTGTTGTATCCTGACAAAAGCCCAGATACTATAACTAGCATTTCTTTGGCAGTTGTATTTTTTAATGCATTATCTGGTTCTTTTGCTTACTCTAGGATGAAACGTATAGATTATAAATCCGGGATAATGTTTGCAATTGCAGCGCTTCCGGGATCAATAATAGGATCAATTATAACATCATATGTACAAAGGCGCATTTTCAATGGAATATTTGGTGTGATATTGGTTATTGTGTCAGTGTTCTTAATGGTGAGAACGAAAAAGGAAGCAATGAAAAGCAATATAGTAGTTAAGAAGGGATATGTTACAAGAACAGTAATAGATATTGAAGGAGTAAAACATACATTTTCATATAATCCTATTGTTGGGATTATTTTAAGTGTTTTTGTAGGCCTTATATCTAGTTTTTTAGGAATAGGAGGTGGAATAATACATGTTCCAATACTTATTAACGTATTAAATTATCCGGTTCATATTGCAACCGCCACATCACATTTTGTCCTGGCAGCGATGTCACTATCAGGAACGATAGTTCATATAGTAGACGGAGCACTTCAATCTGGCGTAATTCAAACTGTTGCGTTATCAATTGGTGTATTATTCGGAGCACAATTAGGCGCTAGAATTTCACAAAAAATTCATGGAGTGACAATAATTAGAAGCCTTGCAGCTGCTTTAGCTCTTGTAGGAGTAAGGATATTTTTTATGGCTCTCTAAATTAATGAGTACAATATTTAATACAAATTTTCTCTTTTCTTTAATTTCTTGAAGTTTTTTTCAAATTCTAAAGCGTTCATTTTATCGAAATTATTTATTATGGTTTACACTCCTTTATAAAAGAATGGAAAAGTTACCAGAATATACTTATTTTATACCAGCAGGTAGAAAAAATGCTAAATAAAAGATATAGTAATAAAAGTTGAGGAACTTGAAGCAATGAGACTGAAAGATATTGAAAAATTAAATCAAGAAGAATGTGCTGAAAGAATGCATGTGTCCAGACAGACTTTTCAAAATATAATAGATAGTGCAAGAGAAAAAACAGCTGTTGCTTTGACACAGGGAAATTCAATAAGGATAAGTGGAGGAAACTACAGGCCTGTATTCTGCAAATTTAAATGTTTTAATTGTGGCAACGTATATGAAATAAAAAAAGATGATAAATTCTGATAAAATATTAAATTAAATAAAAAAGATAAAGACTAAAAATACGTAAAAAGTTTTTTTGCAAATGATATGCCGGTATTTGTGGATTTTTGGACTCCATATGTATGAAGAAAAAATTGAATAATAGAAGAATGTATGTGCCAAAAATATTCTGTTTGGAGATATTTTTGGCACATAGGAAATTGTAATTAATTTGAACATAGAGTTTTAGTTTTCTTTCTTTATTATAAAAGAGTTTAAGATCTGTTTAATATATCTAAGGGTTTTTGGTAATATATCTTCTATTTTTAGTTGGTTTTCTGAATTTAAAACTTTTATCAGCATCCCATGATATAGCAGTATTGTCATTTCATTAACGTCATCTAAATCTGACTCATTTAGATAGCCATCTGACTGAATTTTTGATAATAATACTAAATTTCTTGTATATAAATCACTGCCCAAAAGCATTGGCAGGAGTTCTTTCGAATTTCCACTCAGTTCCTCAGGAAAAATGGAATAATATTCTTGAATTATATGCGGTATGGAGTCGTTGTGTTTTCCAAAAAAAATATTGTTATATATTTGAGGGTTTAAAAAAGAGTATTTACAAAAACATTCCCATATTTTATAGTATATTTCTATACTGCCCTTTGCTGATTCTATATATTTTTCTAAGTTTAAGGTATATTCTTTAAGATGTTTTATTGAAGCAAATAATATAAGTTCATCCAGGTTTTTAAAGTAGTGGTAAAGGGTAGCACTATTGTATCCCGCCAAATCTGAAACCTTCCTTATGGTAACAAATTCAATTCCCTCCTCATCAATAATACGTGCAGCAGCATCAATAAAATAACTCATGTTTCTATACTTTTTTATATCTTTTTTGTTCATTTTGCCCTCCAAAAATGTTTGATTCATACAACCTATTATAACATAGTGCAAGTGTATTACTCAATGTTATAAGATGTATTTTAAATTTTTATAGATGTATAGGTTAAAATGTAGATATTGTAATCATTTTCAGCTTTATTGAAATTTATGATAAAACCAATTTGATATTTCTATAACTTTCAATCATGATTATTTATCAATCATGATTGATAAATCAAACATGATATGTTAAAATTTATACAAGTAAAATTGTTTAGACAATTTTAATAATTTTAATAGAGGAGGTAGAATAATGAAACTTGAAATTGGAAACTTCCATGTAAAGGACATTTTTTTTGGCGAATCAACAAATTATAAAGATGGTATTTTGACAATTAACAAAAAAGAAGCCTTAGATTATGTACTGGAAGACGAACACATTACAGAGGCAGATCTTTTAATTGTGAAGCCTGGGGATGAAGTTCGCCTTGTTCCTGTAAAAGAAGCTATTGAATGCAGGGTTAAGGTTGATGGGACTACATTATTTCCTGGGGTAACTGGAGATGTAGCTCCGGTTGGAAACGGTTGCACGCATGCGCTTAAGGACTGCAGCTTGCTTGTGGTTGGAAAACACTGGGGTGGATTTCAGGATGGTTTAATTGATATGAGTGGTGAAGGAGCCAAGTACACTTATTTTTCACAGATTAAAAACATTGTTCTTGTTGGGGATACAGACGAAGGTTTTGAGAAAAATGAACAGCAGAAGAAAAATAAGGCTTTAAGGTGGGCAGGACATAAACTAGCGGAATATATAGGAAGCTGTGTTAAGGATTTAGAGCCTGAAGATGTTGAAACTTTCGAATTGGATCCTATTACAAGGAGATCTGAAGACCTTCAAAAACTTCCAGGTGTTGTATTTGTTATGCAGCCTCAATCGCAGATGGAGGAGATGGGATACAATGATCTTGTTTATGGCTGGGACACAAATCACATTGTTCCCACATTCATGCATCCAAATGAAATTCTAGATGGTGCAATGATTTCGGGAAGCTTTATGCCCTGTTCGTCAAAATGGGCAACTTATGATTTTCAAAACAATCCTACTATCAAAGAGTTATATTCAGAGCATGGCAAAACAATAAATTTCCTGGGTGTTATAATGTCAAATTTGAATGTTGCTTTGGAACAGAAAAACCGAGCGGCATTGTTTGTGGCTCAAATGGCAGAGTCTTTGGGTGCAGAAGGTGCCATAGTTGCTGAGGAAGGCTATGGTAACCCTGATGCTGATTTTATTGCATGTATTGTGGCACTGGAAAATGCCGGAATCAAAACTGTAGGAATTACAAATGAGTGTACAGGTCGAGATGGAGAATCACAGCCTCTGGTTACCCTTGACGAGAAAGCCAATGCCATAGTTTCTACGGGAAACGTATCTGAATTAATAGAACTTCCTCCTATGAGAACGGTAATTGGTGAGCTTGAGTCCCTTAGCAGAGATGGATTGTCTGGTGGCTGGGCAAATGATGAGATACTGGGACCTTCTGTGAGAAAAGATGGTTCGATAATTATGGAAAACAATGCTATGTTCTGCGGAGATCAGATTTGTGGATGGTCGCCAAAAACAATGAAAGAGTTTTAGGGAGGTGGAACAATATGAAAAAAGCAATTTTATATATAAATCAATTCTTTGGACAAATAGGCGGAGAGGATAAAGCTGATTTTGAACCTGAAATAAGAGAAGGCCTGGTTGGACCGGCTATGGCATTAAATAAATATCTTAAAGATGCCGAAGTTACCCATACCATAATATGCGGTGATAACTTTATGGGCTCCAATGAAAAAGAAGCTGTAGGCAGAATATTGGGCTTTCTCGAGGGAAAAGAATTTGATATCTTTTTTGCAGGCCCCGCTTTTCAGGCAGGAAGATATGGAAATGCCTGCGGAGTTATTTGCAAAGCTGTCAAAGAAAAGTTTAACGTTCCTGCGATCACCTCCATGCACGTTGAGAATCCTGGAGTAGAGATGTTTAAAAAAGATGTATATATATTCAAGGGTGGAAATAATGCAGGAAGAATGAGACGTGACATGAAAATTATGGCTGATTTTGGAAACAAAATATTAAACGGTGAAGAACTTTTATGGGCTGATGCAGAGGGCTATTACGGAAGAGGTAAAAGACACCAGGTATGGCTCGAATCCAAGGAACCTGCAGCTAAAAGAGTTGTAAAAATGCTGATTGACAAACTTAATGGTGAGAAATTTCAAACTGAACTTCCTATTCCTAAAAAAGATATGGTACCTATAGCTTCTGCTATAAAAGACCTAAGTAAAGCTAATATAGCAGTAGTGACTTCAGGAGGAATAGTTCCAGTAGACAATCCTGACAGAATTCAATCTGCATCTGCTACAAGGTGGGGAAGGTATGACTATTCCAAAATGGATAGGCTGGAAGCAGGAGTATTTAAAACAATACATGCAGGTTTTGACCCGGCTGCAGCTAATGCAGATCCAAATGTCATAGTTCCTCTGGATGCTTTGAGGGCATATGAAAAAGAAGGAAAAATAGGAAAACTTCATGAATATTTTTATTCAACTGTAGGAACAGGTACGACACAGGGCGAGGCTGCCAGAATGGCCAAAGAAATTGTGGAGTACTTAAAAGAAGCTAAAGTAGATGGAGTTATATTAACCTCCACCTGAGGAACTTGTACACGTTGCGGTGCAACGATGGTAAAAGAAATTGAAAGAGCAGGTTTCCCCATAGTTCAAATGTGCAATCTGATTCCGGTTGCAACTACGGTTGGCTCAAACAGAATAGTGCCAACTATATCTATACCATATCCACTTGGAAATCCGGCAGATTCAAAAGAGCAGCAGTGGAAGCTTAGATATCACAGGGTAGGAGTGGCACTGGATGCTTTAGCGACAGACATTAAAGAACCGACTGTCTTTAAAGTAAAAATCTGAATCAGTTAACTGAATAGGTCTTGTTAAAGTAGATGAGACCTATTTGGATTGGTTTTGTCAAGGGGGAAAATTAATTATGTCAAGTGAACAAAAAACAACAGATCGATCGGTTTTATATGTTTCTGCAGGCATAGCTCTGATATTTGTAGCATTTAGTATAATCCTGCCTTCTCAAATGGCCAAAGGAGCCAATGGTGTGTTATCATTTCTAACTACTAATTTTGGTTGGCTATATCTCATGTCGGCGTTTATCTTTACAATAGTTCTATTTGTTATTGCTCTCAGTCGTTTTGGCAATATCAAACTAGGGTTGGATGATGAAAAACCGGAATTTACAAACTTCCAGTGGTTTACTATGCTATTTGGGGGAGGAATGGGCATAGGGATGGTTTTCTGGGCGATTGCTGAACCGATAACTCATTATATGTCACCACCTGTGGGGCAACCAGGGACTCCGCAAGCTATGCATGATGCCATGCGAATTGTATTTAATGATTTTGGTATTCATGTATGGGTTATTTATGCGATTTGTGGTTTAGCTCTGGCCTATTTTCAGTATCGCAAAGGCCTTCCATGCTTAATCAGCTCAGCTTTTTATCCAATACTTGGTGAGCGCATTCACGGACCTATAGGTAAAGCCATCGACATAATAGCGGTATTTGCTACGATGTTTGGAGTAGCGACCAGTTTGGGACTAGGAGCTGATCAGATTGCCACAGGAGTAGAATATATCTGGGGAATTAAAGCGACACCTGGTATGACTGCTGTTGTTATCGCAATCATGACAGTGATATTCACAGCGGCTACCGTATCCGGACTGCATAAGGCTATGCAGGCTGTTGCTAATGTGAAGGTATGGCTTTCAATTGGATTTATGGTATTTATTTTCCTGTTTGGCGGAATGGTATTTATACTAAATATTTTTACTCAAACTATGGGTGATTATATTCAAAACTTTGTCGGACAGAGTCTGTGGATGGGCAATATTGAATGGACTAAAGCTTGGCCAGTATTCTACAGAGCTTGGTATATTGCTTGGGCAGCATTTGTAGGTCAGTTTATAGCACGTGTTTCCAAAGGACGTACTATTCGGGAATTCATACTTGCATCAGTCTTCCTGCCTTCTGGTTTCTGCTTTATATGGCTTGCAATCTATGGTGGAGCTGCGTTTAATCTAGATGCATTGTCACACGGTGCCATCCAGTTAGCTGTTAAATCCAATATCTCGACTGCCTTATTTGCAACATTGCAGCATATGCCGCTCTATTTCATCACTGCGCCGTTGGCAATTATCCTGATCATCGCGTCCTTTGCAGGAGCTGCTAATTCAGCGACCTATGTACTGAGTATGTTGACATCGGGAGGAGACCTGAATCCAAGTAAAAAATTATGCGGTTTTTGGGGAATTGCCCAGGGAGCTGTTACAATAATGCTTGTTCTAGTAGGAGGCACTGCTGCGATAAAGACACTTCAGACAGCTTCTATTGCTGCTGCATTTCCATTCATGCTGATTATGCTCGTCATGTGCTACAGTATATACAAGGCTCTTCGGCAAGAGAAAGTTTAAAGAAGAAATAGTAGTATCTGAAAATAGTGAATTAAAAGTAATTTACATCAATAGTAGGTAAATATTACTGAAATATTAGAAAAGAAGGTGTAGCATGAATAATATCTACGATATTGTCATAATTGGTTCTGGCCCTGCAGGACTTTCTGCAGCTTTATATGCAGCAAGGGCTAGAATGAAAACTTTGATACTGGAAGGAAGTAAAGTGGGTGGGCAGATTGTAATTACAGATGAAGTAGCTAATTATCCGGGCTCAGTAGAAAAGGCCACCGGCCCCAGCCTGATTGCTAGAATGGAGGAGCAGGTTGAGAGCTTTGGAGCAGAAAGAAAAAAAGATGAAATAAAAGAGGTGGATTTTAGCGGAAAAATAAAAAAGCTAAAGGGAATTAAAGAAGAATACCAGGCTAAAGCTGTAATTATTGCAACTGGAGCTACTCCAAGGCATATTGGATGTCCTGGGGAGAACCAGTTAATTGGTAAAGGTATATCTTACTGTGCAACTTGTGATGCAGAATTTTTCGAAGATTTAGAGGTGTTTGTAGTAGGAGGTGGTGATTCAGCTGTTGAAGAAGCTATATATCTGACGAGGTTTGCCAGAAAGGTCACTATAGTTCATAGAAGAGATGAACTCAGGGCAGCAAAATCCATACAGGAAAAAGCCTTTAAAAATCCCAAAATTGAAATAATGTGGAATTCAGTGATAACAGAGTTAAAAGGTGATGGATTGCTGCAGTCTGCTGTATTTAAAAATACGAAAACTGGAGAAACAAGTGAGTATTTTGCTGACGAGGACGACGGCACATTTGGAGTATTTGTTTTTGTTGGCTATTTGCCTATTAATGGTTTATTTAAGGACAAAATTAAAATGAACAAGGCGGGATATATTATAACAAATGATAAGATGGAAACCAATATTGAGGGAGTATTTGCAGCCGGAGATATTAGGGAAAAACCGCTGAGGCAGGTAGTTACAGCTGCGGCAGACGGAGCAATAGCAGCTGTACAGGCTGGGAAATATATAGAAAATAATTTTGAAGAATAGAGGGTGATATTAAAATGTTAATGTTAGATAAAAATACATTTAAAGAAGAAGTTTTGGAAGCCAAGGGATATGTGCTTGTGGATTACTTTGGAGATGGCTGCGTACCCTGCCAGGCATTAATGCCGGATGTAGAAGAACTATCAAAAAAATATGACAAACAGGTGAAGTTTTGTAAACTGAATACTTCAAAGGCCAGAAGGCTGGCTATTTCCCAGAGAGTACTCGGCCTTCCCACAATTGTTCTCTATAAAGATGGAGAAAAGCTGGAAGAGGTCATAAAGGAAGATGCCACAAAAGCAAATATCGAGACAATGATTACAAAAAATGTAAATATATAATGTAATTAAGGAGGAAAAGACAATGAGCTTATTGGAAGGAAAAAAGGTAATTGCAATAGGAGACAGGGACGGCATACCCGGCCAGGCTATTGAAGCCTGCGCAAAGTCAGCCGGAGCAGAGGTTGTATTTGCCTCTACAGAATGTTTCGTTTGAACAGCTGCGGGAGCTATGGATCTGGAGATCCAACAGAGAGTAAAAGATTTGACAGAAAAATATGGAGTAGAAAATGTAGTTGTAATTTTAGGAGGAGCAGAGGCAGAAGCATCAGGACTTTCAGCAGAAACAGTAAGTGCAGGGGATCCAACATTTGCAGGGCCGCTTGCAGGGATAGCATTAGGTCTTGGTGTATATCATGCAGTAGAACCGGAAGTCAAGGCAGAGTTTGATCCGGCTGTTTACGATGAACAGTGTGGTATGATGGAGATGGTCCTTGACGTGGATGAAATTATCAGCGAGGTAAAAACTGTCAGAGACAGTTATTCAAAATACAACAAATAGTCCATATCATTATTTAATTACTAGAAAATGGCATGCAGAGATGTATGCTGTTTTCCAGTATAAATTAATTCAAATTATTAGGGAGGGTTTTTTTAATGAGTTTTCCAGTAATCAAAAATGCTGCATATGTATTAGTGAACACACCAGATATGGTAATACATAATGGCACTACTCAAACGTTAGAAAGAGAAACAAATCCGGAGTCGGAGTATTTAAAAGAAGTTCCTAATCACTTAAGATCATTTGAAGATGTAGTCAGTTATGCGCCAAATCAAACTTATATAGGAAACGTGACTCCAGAAGAGTTAAGTGAAAGAAAAAGGCCCTGGTACAATGAAAAAGTTGATGGTGCATCGAGGTTTGGCAAGTTTGGAGAAATAATGCCTGAAGATGAATTCTACGGGCTGCTCAAGTTGAGTGACGTATTTGATCTTGTCTTACTGGAAGAAGATTTTACTGAAACAATTAGAGAAAAGTTTAAGGCACGTCCGTTTTTAAGTAAGAAAGCAGATGAATTAAAAAAAGGGGTTCCTATAACTGACATAGAGAAATTAACAGAAGCTCACATAGCTGAGGGTTTATATTTAAATGACAAGCTTGTAGGATGTGTAAAAAGGGCACATGAATTTGATAAAAACTTGACTTCACATATAATGGTTGAAAATTTGTCAGTTAAAGCATCAGGAGTTCTTGCTCTAATGCATTTAATTGAAAATTCGGGGATAGATGTGAATGAAGTGGAGTATATGATTGAATGCTCAGAAGAGGCTATTGGAGACATGAATCAAAGAGGTGGTGGAAATATAGCCAAAGCCTGCGGTGAGATTGCAGGAATTAAGGGTGCTACTGGTGTGGATATGAGAGGTTTTTGTGCTGGGCCTTCACATTCAATCGTTGCTGCGGCGGCACTGGTCAAATCGGGAGTCTATAAAAATGTTATTGTGTTTGCCGGCGGTTCCACTGCTAAGCTTGGAATGAATGGTAAGGACCATGTTAAAAAGGGATTGCCGGTTTTAGAAGATTGCCTGGGAGGTTTTGCGATACTGATATCGGAAAATGATGGTGTAAGCCCTGTATTGAGGACAGATGTTATTGGAAGGCACAGCATATCGCATGGTGCCGCACCACAGGCGGTGCTGGAAGCACTGGTTTTGGATCCACTGACTAAAAATGGACTGAAGATTACTGATGTTGATAAGTTTGCACCGGAACTTCAGATACCTGATATAACTGAACCTGCAGGAGCAGGAGATGTTCCAACTCAAAACTATAAGATGATAGGAGCTCTTGCAGTAAAAAATAAACAGCTGGATAGAAAAGAGCTGCCCAACTTTGTAAAGGAACATGGATATCAGGGATATGCACCGACACAGGGACACATACCGTCAGGGGTACCTATAATTGGACATGGCATTGAACATATAAAATCCGGAAAATTAAATAATTTTATGTTAATAGGAAAAGGGAGCTTGTTTTTAGGTAGAATGACTAATTTATTTGATGGAATTTCAATTTTGGTTGAAAAAAATAATGGTGTTGAGGATAAAAGTGCTGAAGTTTCAAAAGAAGAGATTAAAAGTATGATAGCTGAAGGATTGAAGAAATTTGCGGCACAAATGATTGAAGAATAATACATGCTGATTTATGTCAAAAGGTGAACTCAATAAAGTATTGGGAAATAGAAAATTACTAACTAAAAGGAGGGAGCAAAGTGGATCAAACTAAAAAGGTGATTGCAGAAGTGTTTGATGAAATAGCAGATGGAATAATAAATGGAAGTTTTGGAAAAAGAGTTAAAATTGGATTGACCACATTTGGTTCAGAACATGGTATTAGCGAGATGAGTAAAGCTGCAGAACTTGCCAAGAGCAAATATGGTGACTTTGATATAGTTCTTATAGGACCTAAAACTGAAGGGAATTTTGATACAGTTGAAGTTGCAGATGCTGAAGAAGGGCATAAAAAAATGCTGGAATTGCTGGATAATAAAGTAATAGATGGATGTGTCACTCAGCATTTTGACTTTCCTATAGGAGTTTCTACAGTTGGGAAAGTGGTTACCCCGGGTCTGGGAAAAGAAATGATACTTGCCACGACTACAGGAACAACAGCTACCCATAGAGTTGAGGGAATGATCAAAAACACTATAAATGGAATAGCTGTTGCAAAAACCTGTGGTATCAAAGATCCCAAGGTTGGCATATTAAATGTAGATGGAGCCAGAGGTGTCGAGAGAGCACTTAAGAAACTGCAAAGCCGGGGATACAAGTTTACCTTTAGTGAGTCCTTAAGAGCCGATGGAGGTTCAGTTATGAGGGGGAATGACCTTTTGGCAGGAACACCAGATGTCATGGTTTGCGATTCTTTAACGGGTAATTTACTTATAAAGATATTTGCATCATTTACAACAGGGGGAAATTATGAAACTACTGGATACGGGTACGGCCCGGGAGTAGGAGAAGGTTATGATAAGGTAATTAATATAGTGTCTAGAGCATCTGGAGCTCCATTAATTTGTGAGGCATTAAAATATTGTGCACTTTCTGCAAAAAATAATCTGGTGCAGCTTGCTGATATTGAGTATAAAAATGCCAATGCAGCAGGGCTGAAAGAAATAGTAGGAAAAATACTTGAAAAGGATAAGGGTGCAGTTACTGAAGAAGAAGTTGAAATACCGCCTAAAAAAGTAGTAACCTATGCTATTCCAGGAATTGATATACTTGAACTTGAAAATGCATGTAAGACACTTTGGAAGGAAGGTATATATTCAGAAAGTGGTATGGGCTGTACCGGTCCTGTAGTTTTGGTAAGTGAAGAAGAAAGTAAAAATGCCGTTGATTTACTTGTAAAGAAGGGATTTAAATAGTACAAATTAAAGATAGCTTTATCCCTGTTTATATCTTTAATATTTTCCGATGATTCTGTATGCGTAAAAGGGTGATTTTATGAAAGAAAAAGTGAGGATATGGACTAGACAAAATGAGAGGATTCTTGATATTTTGAAAAACGAAGGAAGGTATGTTGTAAAGAGGGAGTATATAGAAAATAAACTGGAAGATTGTGCAAAGTACTATTTTGAAGTGTATTCATGGTATACCAGAGAAGCAAGCAAAATAGTTCCAAAGCCTGAGGATGTAAAATATCCTGTCTGGGTTTCAATAACTCCCGATTTTATGCTTCAGCATACACCCGGCACGGTTATATTAGAGCTCTTAGTAGAGCGGGATTTGATTATTGTAATGGATGCTGAAAAATGGGATAGAGTAGTTAACTTATGGTATGTTCCACTGGATAAAAAAGATGAAGATGAATATGATAAAAAACTTAAAAATTATGGAATATCAAATTGCTCAAATGCGTATATCAGCAGTTTTTATCCTCATCTTAAAAATGAGATAATTAAAAGCTGGGATAGATTATTTGACAATTCCTATTCGTTGTCAGATTTAAAGCAGGGCACAATCTGGGAGGTGAAAAGAGAATGGGTGCAAAAAATAATAAAGTGATACTGTATACTTCCCAGAGTTCGGTGGTTGTCAAATCATTGATGGAACAAAAGATATGTCATGTAAAAAGAGAGTATATTGTAAAAAAGTATCAGGAAGTTTCCCAAATATTTTTGGAAGCATACGATTGGTATATAAGCAAAGCGCGGAATATTGTAGAGAAGCCTGAACATGCCGAGTATCCATTTTGGACATTTACTGAAATAGACTATGCTGGATGGTATCCGGGCAATTATTTGCTTTGTTTGAATGTTCCTATCGAAAAAATTATTTTTTTTAAAATTGAAGATTGGAACAAGATTTTAAATCTAAAATATTTATCTGTCAGTAAAGAAGATGGAAAAGAGTATGAGTGTATGCTTGCAAAGCAAAATATTTCCATTGAGTCAGATATATTTACCAAACCTTTTTATCCAAATTTGAAATTGAAAGTAAAAAAAAGTTGGGATAATTTGTTTAAGTATGATAAACTGGTGAAATCGGGAATTATGCATGTAGGAACTATGCAGGCAGCATTATGGGAACTTAAAAAGGAATGGATTAGCTATATTAAAGAAGAGAAGTAATAATAACAGAGCTTTCTAGATTAATAAGTAAAAATACTGGAGAACAGTTTGGACAAGTGATTCTTAGGTTCAGATGGAGTTTGCTTATAAGGAATGATTTTCTCCATCTGAACTTTATTAACAGTATTCTTAGTGTATTTAGCACTTAGAATACGTTAACTATATTCTTTTGCTTCACGTAGTCATATATGTCTTGATAGAATCCCCCAAAAATACTATTATATATATTAATATATTTATTTATGAATGTGATTAGTCAAAAATTAGTCAAAACTTAGGAAAAATGAATTTAAAAATTATCTATTATATATC
>NZ_FXYI02000051.1:0-18835 GCF_900184915.1 Clostridium sp. HV4-5-A1G
GTATAATATAACATAATATAACATAATATAAATGATTTATATGTAATGTTATGATACGTTATATAATTATAATTAAAATAAGGGGGAGTTGTATAATATGAAAAAGTCTAAAAGAATGTTATTTCTCATCATGTCATTATGTGTTGTATTTTTGGCAGTGGGATGTGGAAGCTCTAGTACAAGCTCTAATGAACAAAAGGATTCATCTACAAGTAAAGATAAGGCAGTTACTTTGACTGTGTCAGCAGCTGCAAGTCTCAAGGACTCAATGAATGAAATTCAAAAATTGTACACTAAAGACCATCCAAATGTTACCATTAAATACAATTTTGGAGCTTCAGGCAGCCTTCAAAAACAGATTGAGCAGGGGGCACCAGTTGATGTGTTTATGTCAGCGGCTACAAAACAAATGGATGAACTTAAGAGCAAGAATCTTCTTATAAATGATACTGTAAAGAATTTATTGCAAAATGATGTAGTACTTGTAGTACCAAAGGATTCATCAAATGTTAAAAGTTTTGATGATCTGGCAAGTGATAAAGTTCAGAAAATAGCACTGGGTGAAGTCAAGAGCGTTCCGGTGGGGCAGTACTCCCAGGAAGTACTTACGAATTTAAAATTGATGGACAAGGTCCAGCCAAAAGCTGTTTATGGAAAAGATGTAAAAGAGGTTTTAACTTGGGTTGAAACAAAGAATGTAGATGCAGGTATTGTTTATAAAACAGATGCTCTTGTATCAAAAAAGGTAAATATTGTAGCAACGGCACCAAAAGATTCTCATAAGACTGTAATCTATCCTGCAGCCGTAATAAAGAATAGCAAAAATGCAGATGCAGCTAAAGAGTTCCTTACATTTTTATCAGGAGACAAAGCTAAAACTGTATTTGAAAAATATGGTTTTAAAGTAGGAAAATAATTAGCGGTCGTTTTTATCCGAACGCTGCTGTTGCTAATACTCCCAACTTTTTAAAGTGGGAAATAAGCACTGCTATGCATCTGGATAAGGTGATTCTTAGGTTCGCAGTGATTTACTTATGAGAAAAATCTTTTTCAAGAACCTTAGAACCACTTGATCAGGGAGAAGGGGATTTGTTATGGATTTTGATATTTCACCAGCGTGGATTTCTATAAAAACAGTTTTCGTAGCAACGACTATAACATTTTTTGTTGGAATTATTGCAGCCTATTGGATGTCTAATTATAATGGAAAATTAAAAAGCACTGTAGATACCATATTTACACTTCCTCTTGTGCTCCCACCAACTGTAGTTGGCTTTTTCTTGCTGCTGATTTTTGGTAGAAACGGACCTATAGGTAAACTGCTGTTGAAGTTTGGAACGACTTTGATTTTTTCATGGCCGGCTACAGTTGTGGCTGCAGCTATTGTGGCATTTCCACTGATGTACAGGACAACCAAGGGAGCGTTTGAACAGATAGACCACAATATTGTGAATGCTGCTAGGACTTTAGGGGTATCCGAATGGAAAGTGTTTTGGAGAGTTATATTGCCGCTGGCGCGGCCTGGAATAGGTGCAGCTACAGTTCTCTCTTTTGCTAGATGTCTTGGAGAATTTGGGGCTACGCTTATGGTAGCCGGAAATATACCTGGTAAGACTCAGACTATTCCCATAGCTATTTATTTTACAGCTGAAAATGGTGAGATGAGAAACGCTCTTATTTGGGTCATACTAATTGTTATAATTTCAACAATTATGATTTTTTTAATGAATTACTGGAATGAATACCAGCAAAAAAATATATATGGTGTTGGGAGAAAATAAAATGGGACTTTATGTTGATGTCAAAAAAAATTTACATGGATTTAGCCTTAATATTAAATTTAATACAAGGAACAATATTATAGGGCTGCTTGGAGCATCAGGTTCAGGTAAGAGTATGACATTAAAGTGTATTGCAGGTCTTGAAACTCCTGACAGTGGTAAAATTCTATTAAACGGAAAAACACTGTATGATTCTGAAAAAAAAGTAAATGTTCCTGTTCGTAAGAGAAAAGTAGGATTTTTATTTCAAAATTATGCATTGTTCCCCAATATGACTGTAAGTCAAAATATAAGTTTTGCTTTAGAAAATATGTCTCGAGATGAAAAAGAAAGAATAGTTTGTGAAAAGATAGATATGATGAATCTCAATGGACTGGAAAATAGATTTCCCAACCAGCTTTCAGGAGGACAGCAGCAGAGAGTTGCTATTGCCAGGGCTCTGGCAATAGAACCTGAAATATTGCTTTTGGATGAACCATTTTCAGCACTTGACAGCCATTTGAGAAGTAAAATGGAGGAACGGCTTGTATATATATTGGATGATTACAGTGGTTCCGCAGTTTTTGTGTCCCATAACAGAGATGAAGTGTACCGAATCTGCAGAAATATTGCAATAATCAATAAGGGAATGGTTGAAAATTGCGGCGATAGAGATTATATATTTGAAAACCCTACTACTCTTGCTACTGCACAGCTTACTGGATGTAAAAACATATCCAAAATTAAGGTACTGGATGAAAATACTGTAGAAGCCCTGGACTGGGGCTGTACACTTAAGACCAACAAAAAAGTTGAAGGATCTCCATCCTATGTAGGTATTAGATCCCATTATATTACTATGGACAGAAGCTGCCAGAAGGAGAATACTTTTAAGTGTTGCGTGGATTATGTAAATGAAAGCCCATTTACTGTAGCAGTCTATTTGAATAGTGTAGAGAAAAAACCCTATTCGAAAATCAAGGCATTGCGATGGGAAATAAGCAAAGAGATGTGGAAGAAAATTAAAAATCTGGAGCAGCCCTGGAACATGTGTATAAGCAGCAAAAAGCTTTTTCTGATTTAAACTGGGTTTTTGGTAAAGTTAATAAAATATTTTAAATTTATTTCTATACAGTAAAAAGGCCGCAGGATATTGATATACAAGAGTATCCTGTGGCTTTTTGCTGCTTCAAAACAGAACAGTGTTCGAAAAAGTTACAGAAGTTTTTAATGTATTTGCTCAAAAATTGAACGGAGATAGAATTTTTAAAGACAAATGCAGTAAAAATCAATGCTTGGGTTTTGGTATGTATATTGCTTATATAATAAATACAGCCCGATATGTAACTAGAGGGTTTATATAAAAGAATTTATTTATATAACAAATAACGACCAGGGGGAATTTAGAATGTTTAATAAAATTTTATTTGTTAATGGCATTGCTAGGACAGTTATATCCACTCCAAAGGCAACTTTAGCAGATGTACTTAGGAATCAATTGCATTTACTTGGAACTAAAGTTGGATGCGGCAAGGGTGAATGTGGTGCCTGTTCTGTAATAATGGATGGAAAGGTTGTAAGATCCTGTATTGTAAGGATGAAAAGGGTACCGGATGAAGCTAAAATTACAACTATCGAAGGCATAGGAACCGAGCAGAAACCTCACCCGATTCAAGTGGCATGGATGATTCATGGTGCAGCACAGTGTGGATTTTGTACACCTGGGTTTATAGTATCTGCAAAGGCACTTTTGGATGAGAACATAAATCCTACCAGAGAGGAAGTGAGAGACTGGTTCCAAAGACACAGAAATATATGTAGATGTACCGGATATAAGCCATTAGTAGATGCAGTTATGGATGCAGCAAGGCTTATGAGGGGAGAAGTTAAAAAAGAGGATTTGATATTCAAATTTAAGGAAGGACAAAGTCTTATAGGCACTAGAGCTATTCGTCCTACTGCCTTGGACAAAGTAACTGGAAACTGGAGATTTGGAGCTGATCTTGGTCTTGAACTTCCTGAAAATACTCTCCATATAAAACTTGTTCAGGCTAAAGTTTCCCATGCCAATATACTGTCTATTGACACTTCTGAAGCTGAAAAAATGCCAGGTGTGTATAAGGTTTTAACTTATAGGGATGTACCTGGAAGCAACAGAATAAATGGGTTGGCCCTTCCAAGCAATAAAGGTGATGGTAAAGAAAGGCCGATACTTGCGGATAAAAAGATCTTTCAATTTGGAGATGCTATAGCTATGGTTCTTGCAGACACCCCTTCTCAGGCAGAAGCAGCTGTGGATAAGGTCAAAGTTGAAATAGAAGAACTTCCAGCTTATATGAGCGCTCCAGAAGCCATGGATGAAGATGCCATTGAAATACATCCAGGTACGCCAAATGTATTCTTTGAAACTGGAGTGGTAAAAGGGAAAGATACTAAACCTATAATGGACAGTGCGGCCTATGTGGTGGAAGATGATTTTTATGTGGGCAGGCAGCCTCATCTTCCACTGGAACCAGATGTGGGGTTTGCATATATTAATGAAAAAGATCAGTTGGTTATTCATTCAAAGAGTGTTGGGCTTCACGCTCATGCGGCTATGATAGCAGAAGGTGTTGGTGTTCCTCTAGATGATTTGAAAATAGTTCAAAATCCTACGGGAGGTACTTTTGGTTATAAATTCAGCCCTACGATAGAAGCACTTTTAGGAGTTGCAGCTCTTGTTACAAAAAAACCGGTTTACCTTGGGTTTAACATGTACCAGCAGATAACTTATACAGGCAAGAGATCCCCATTTTTCATACACCTTAAAATGGGTGCTGACAAGAATGGCAAGTTGTTGGCCATGGAATCAGATTGGACAGTGGATCATGGACCATATTGTGAATTTGGAGATATACTTACATTAAGAGGAGCACAGTTCATAGGAGCTTGTTACAATATACCAAATATAAGGGGAAAAGGCAGGGAAGTAGCTACAAATCATGCCTGGGGCTCAGCTTTTAGAGGATACGGATCTCCTCAAAGCATGTTTGCTTCGGAAGTTCTCATGGATGAACTTGCGGAAAAGATTGGAATGGATCCCTTTGAACTCAGATATAAAAATATATACAGGGAGGGCTCTACAACTCCTACTGGATGTAAACCAGATGTAATATGTCTTCCGCAAATGTTTGACAAACTGCGTCCTTATTATGAAAAGGCCAAAAAAGATGTGGAAGAGAAAAATAAAAACGGCGGAAATAAAAAGTATGGGATGGGAATAGCAATACTTCACTATAGTTCGGGACTTTCAGGAGCTGATTCGTCCGAGGCATGGGCTGAAATAAATCCTACAGGAGTAACTATTGGGGATTCCTGGGAAGATCACGGACAAGGTGCGGATATAGGTACTCTCACTATAGGCTATGAAGCGCTGAGACCTCTTGGGATAAGACCAGATCAAATAAAACTTGTGATGAATGACATGCAAAAGACACCGAATAGCGGTGCAGCAGGTGGAAGCCGTTCCAATGTGTATACTGGAAATGCCATAAGGCTGGCCTGCGGGAAGTTATTAAAGGCTCTTAGAAAGTCAGATGGAACTTATAGAACTTATGAGGAAATGGTAGCCGAGAAATTGCCTTTGAGATATGATGGAAAATGGACGGCACCTTGTGCAGACGGCGATGTGGAGACAAATCAGGCTAATCCATTCCCCTGTTATATGTATGGTACGTTAGTGGCAGAGGTTGAGGTGGATACTGTTTCGGGAAAAGTTAAAGTTGAAAAATTGGATTTGGTATCGGACGTGGGAACTATAATAAATAGATTGGTAGTTGATGGGCAGATGTATGGAGGGCTTGCTCAGGGGATCGGGCTGGCTTTGAGCGAGGATTTCGAGGATATAAAAAAACATGTTACCCTGACTGCGTGCGGGATACCTCAGATAAAAGATGTACCGGATGATATTGAACTTGAATACGTAGAAACTCCAAGACCGCAGGGACCATATGGGGCATCTGGTGCAGGGGAACTTCCTCTTGCAGGGCCGCATGCTGCTATTGTAAATGCCATTTATAATGCCTGCGGAGTTAGGGTAACTAAATTGCCTGCAAGACCTGAAAAAGTATTATCAGGGCTTAAGGCCATAAAAGATTGATTTTAATATATATCTTTCAATTTGCAGGGGGAAATATATATGGATTTAGTTAAGCTGTTAAATGAAGGTGACAGGTGCATTGCCGGAGAACTTCCGGCCTGCACGGCAATTTGCCCTATTCATGTGGATATTAAAAGCTTTATAGGGGAAATTGAAAATGAAGATTTTAAAAAGGCCTATAAGATCATTTCAAAAAAGATGCCTATTCCAAAAATAATAAGTAGAATATGTGATCATCCCTGCGAAGATGCATGTGTGAGAAAAACACTGGGCGGCTCTATAAGCATATCTGACATGGAGAGATATGTAGTTGAATTTGGATCATCGTCTAAAAGGGCGGGAATTCATATACCACAAAAAGATAAAAGCGCAGCTGTTGTGGGGGGAGGGCTAAGCGGTATTGTTGTTGCACAGTATCTTTATAAAAAAGGATATCAGGTCAGCGTGTATGAAAAAAGCGGCAAAATTGGAGGCAGCATTTGGGAATATGCTGGAAAAAGACTTCCAGAAGATATTATAAAAATGGAAATGAAAGACGTTTTTGAAAACTGTGTGCATGTGAAGTTAAACACCCCTGTAGGTGGAGATGGCCTGAAAAATATAATTGAGGATTATGATGCAGTCTACCTTGGGACAGGTGAGTGGAGTGAAGAGTTAAATGTAAATCAGAAAACACTTCAAATAGGTAATACGTCTGTATTTGCAGGAGGAAGGCTGGTTACTGTAAATAAGTCTGTAATATATTCTGTTGGTTCTGCGAAAACTGCAGCATTGTCCATTGACAGGTATCTTAACAATCTTTCTATTACGGCTTCCAGGAAAAGGGAAGGATCTTATTTAACGTCTCTTTATGTTGATGTAAATAATGTTAAAGCACAGGATGTTGTTAAAAAATCCGGGGATATCTATAATTCACGAGAAATAGTGAAAGAGGCTAAAAGGTGTTTAAAATGTCAGTGCAGGAAATGTGTGGAAAGCTGCAGCCATCTTCAAAGATATAAACTGAATTCAAAAGATTACATAAGACAAATAAATCACAATGAGACTGTAGTGTGGGGAGTGCGTTTTGCTGACAGAATGATAAATTCCTGTGCACTCTGCGGACTGTGCAGGGAAATCTGCCCCGTATCCATTGATATGAAAACTATAATAGGGAAAACCAGAAGAAGCATGGTGGAGAATAGTAAAATGCCTCTGTCTGACCATGATTTTGCACTGAAAGATATGAAGTTCAGTAATGGATCTAGGTTTTTTATGGCAAAAAAACAGCCTGGATATGAAAGCGTAAAATATGTATTTTATCCTGGGTGTCAACTTCCGGCTTCCAATCCAGGTTATATTGAAAAGATCTACAGCTATCTTATGAAAAATATTGTAGAAGGGGTTGGAATTTTTTTAGGATGCTGTGGTGCTCCGGCAGATTGGTCGGGCAGAGAGGATCTCATGAAGGAAATTGTAGAAAAAATAAAAAATGTATGGACTGACATGGGAAAGCCAATTTTTATCTTGGCATGCCCAACTTGTCTGAGCATGTTTGATAAACATATGCCTTTTATAAAGACGATTTCACTTTGGGAAGTTATGAGCATAAAAGGCGTACCGCTTGGAAATAAAATTGCAGGTAAAAAACATGTGCTAAATGTACATGATGCCTGTACTGCAAGATATAATGGGAAAATACAGGACAGCATAAGAAATATAGCAGAAAAACTCGGGTATATTATAGAAGAACTTAAGTACTCGAAAAAAAATACAAAATGCTGCGGCTATGGAGGTCTTGTGTACTTTTCAAACAGAGATCAGTCAAAGGATTTTATAAAAGACAGGATAAAAGAAGGAGACAGGGATTTCTTGGTGTATTGTGCCATGTGCAAGGATTTGTTTGTGTCATTTGGCAAGAGAACTTATCATATTTTAGACCTTATATATGGAGATAATCGGGGGGATATTGCACTAAAAAGGATGCCTACACTTTCTGAAAGACATGAAAATAGGCAAAAAGTCAAAATGAATCTGATGAAACAGGTATGGGGAGAAGATATGGTGAATACAGATGATAAATATGATTTCAAACTCATTTTAACAAAAAATGTCAGAAATAAAATGGAAGAGCGACTTATTCTTCTGGAGGATGTGAAAAAAGTTATTGCCAATGGGGAAAAGAAAAATGAGAATTTCTTTAACCCTGAAAATTCTCACTACTTGGCAAGACTTAGAATAGAAAATGTAACACATTGGGTGGAATATGAAAAGACGGATGAGGGAGTGCTTGTAGATAAAGTTTATATACACAGAATGGAAGTAGTGGAGGAGTGAGTATGGACATCTCAAAAGGAGAAAAAACGCCATGGATTTGTAATAGATGCAGTAAGGAACTGGAGCCCAGAAAAGTGACAGTGCGCTACCTTGGAGGAAATTTTGAAGTGGAACTTCTGCAGTGCCCAAAGTGTAAAATGGTGATTATAGATGAAAAACTTGCCCAGGGACAAATGCTTGAGGTGGAAAAGAATTTGGAGGACAAATGATGAGATGCTGTAATGCCTATGAAAGTGAACATATGATGAATATTATGGGGGAGACCCTAAGGCCTGGTGGATTTGAACTCACGGACAGGGCAGTGAAGTTCTGCAAGTTTTCAGGGAGGGATGTACTGCTTGATATTGGATGTGGAATGGGAGCTACGGTAAATCATTTATTTGAAAAGTATAATATAAAGGCAGTTGGACTCGATCCTTCTGAGAAATTAATAAAAATTGGGAAAAGCAAATATAGAAACATGGAGCTTGTTTGTGGAAGAGGTGAAAAAATACCTTTTGAAGATAGTAGCTTTAATGGGGCATTTGCAGAGTGTACTTTGTCACTTATGGGTGATTTGAATGTGGCTATAAAGGAAGCTTCCAGGGTTGTTGAAAGAGATGGATGGCTTGTTATAAATGATGTATATGCAAAAAAGCCTGAATTTCTAAAAGAAATGTGTAAATTTTCAATTAACAGCTGTATGAGAGGACTTCATGATCTGAAACTTTTGCAGGAGTCCCTTGTGGAAAATGGATTTAAAATCATTCATCTTGAAGATTGCAGCGATATGCTCAAGACTCTTATGGTAAATATAGTATTTTCCTATGGCTCTATGAGTGTATTTTGGAACAAGACAGCAAAATGCTCTATAGATGGCTGCGAATTTGGAGAGGCAATCAGAAAATGCAGACCTGGATATTTTATGCTTGTTGCAAAAAAGGGGGAATGATGCATGAATGGCGATATGGCATTTGAAGTTTTCAAGCTTTCTTCATCAGGGCTTTGTTGTACACAGATAATGTTTAAAATGGCACTTGAAGAGGATGACGGAGAAAATACAGATTTGTTGAGAGCTTTCAGAGGAATGTGCGGGGGTATAAATCACAGGGGAAAAACCTGTGGCGTACTTACGGCAGGAATAGGAATAATAGGGCTTTATTCAGCTAATGGAAATGTAGGAGAGGCCTGCAGAGATGATTTTAGAGAGATGATGGACGAATATATGGACTGGTTTGAAAATGAATTTAAGAGCATGGACTGCAGGGATCTTGTTGGCATTCAAAATATTTCAGATTTTGGGGAAAAAATAAGTTATCCAGTAAAATGCGGCGAGATAATTCAAAAAAGCTATACAAAACTTCAGGATATACTTGACCAGCATGGTTATGAGCTTGGAGGCAGGAATTGACATGGATAAAATGAGAGTTCTGTCACATACGGAGAGTTTATGTCCCGTATGCCTGAAAAAGATAAAGGCGGATAGAGTGCTGCATGGCAATGAAGTTTATATGGAAAAATATTGTGACAAACATGGAAAATTTAGAACTGTTTTGTGGAGAGGGAGTACTCCCATTGACGGATGGGTTAGGGACAAGAAGAGAATGTATATTGAAAATACAGCTGTACCCGTTGAAAATGGATGTCCTTTTGACTGCGGGCTGTGTAAAAACCACAGACAGCGTACATGTACAGCTTTGATTGAAGTTACGGAAAGATGCAATCTCAATTGTAAATTTTGTTTTGCAGGCTCCTCACAAAAAGTCATTTCAGAGGATCCTTCTTTGAAAAAGATTGAATTTTTATATAAATCACTGCTGAAATACTCGGGAAAGTGCAATATACAGCTTTCAGGAGGAGAACCTACAATAAGAGATGATCTACCTTGTATAATATCTTTGGGAAGAAAAATCGGTTTTGATTTTATACAGGTAAATACAAATGGCATAAGGATTGCAGAAGATGAAGAATATGTTAAGCATCTTAAAAAATCAGGACTTAGTTCTATATTTTTGCAATTTGATGGGACCCAGGATGATATATACAAAAAACTTCGAGGAAAAGAACTCCTTGCATTAAAAATTAAGGCTATAGAAAATTGTGGCAGACATGGAATAGGAGTAGTGCTTGTTCCAACTTTGGTGCCTGGTGTAAATGTGGAAAATATAGGTGAAATAATAAAATTTGCACTTAAAAAATTGCCTGTTGTAAGGGGAGTGCATTTTCAACCTGTAAGCTATTTTGGAAGAATACCATATAATCCGGATGATGAAGACAGAATTACCCTGGCTGAAGTTATGGATGCCATAGATACACAGACAGGTGGCAAAATAAAAATAAGCAGTATGAGACCTCCTGGCTGTGAAAATTCACTGTGTTCTTTTCATGGGAACTACATTTTAAAAAATAAAGATGAGATTATGAGTGTCACGGATAATTCCAGCAAATGCTGCGGCGTTGAAAAGGCCGAGGAAGGCGCCAAGAAATCAATGAAATTTGTTTCCAGGAACTGGTCGTCAAGAAAGATGGATATTTCCAAAGAAAGATTATTTTTAAAAGGATCGGATACCTGGAAGAATATATTGTATACTATAAAAAATTAT
This sequence comes from Clostridium sp. HV4-5-A1G, assembly GCF_900184915.1. Lineage (NCBI taxonomy): Bacteria > Bacillati > Bacillota > Clostridia > Eubacteriales > Clostridiaceae > Clostridium > Clostridium sp. HV4-5-A1G. The sequence goes on from NZ_FXYI02000051.1 coordinate 10,797, forward strand.
TCTTTCAGTATATCTGCAATGGCTTTTCAGGATATATGGAATTTGGATCTTGAAAGGCTCAAAGACTGTTGTATTCATGTGGTAAATCCTGAGGGTAAGCTTATTCCGTTTTGTATTTACAATATCACAGATATAAATGGGAATTATATATACAGAAATAAGTGACTTTTTTGGAGGTGAAGTCGAAAAAATGCATTGTACGCCTGTGGAGAAGTGGGTAATGGATAAAACTGGGATAGAACATAGAAGTAGGGAAGAACTTAGAAAATATCAGTTATATAAGATAAAGCAGAGTATATGTTATGGAAAAAAATACAGTAGATTTTATAGAAAATATTTAAAGAATGTAGATGAAAACAAAATAAAGTCTTTTCATGATTTTGAAAATATTCCATTTACTTTCCCAAAACACATAGAGAATAATCCACTTGATTTTTTATGTGTACCTCAAAAATGCATTTCAAGGGTAGTTACACTTGAGACTTCGGGTACAACTGCTGACAAAAAGAGGATTTATTTTACAAAAAATGACTTGAAGTCAACTGTTCAATTTTTTTATTATGGGATGAAAGCCATTGTAGATGGTGATGACAGAGTTCTTATACTTCTGCCAGGCAGTACTTATGGAAGTATAGGCCAACTGCTCAAAATAGCTTTGGATAAGCTGGGGGTAAAATGCTTTATAAATGGGGTTATAAAAAATTATGAAATTGTAGAAAAATTCATAGAGGATCATGATATAAGCTGTATTGTTGGAATGCCAATACAAGTTTTGAAACTGAGTAGGATTTATCCAAAAATATTTTTACAAAACATAGATAATGTCCTTTTAAGTACGGATTATGTGCCGGAAATTTTGATAAGAGAGCTATCATATAGATTTGGCTGTCATGTTTTTACTCATTATGGAATGACTGAAATGGGTTATGGAGGCGGTGTGGAATGTGAAAATCTAGATGGATATCATCTGAGAGAAGCGGATCTGTACTTTGAAATAATAGATCCTGTGTCTAAAAAAGTATTGGAACCCGGAAATAGGGGAGAAGTGGTTTTTACAACTTTAACTAGGGAGGGTATGCCTTTTGTAAGATATGTCACAGGTGATATAGCTTCTTTTAAAAATGGAAATTGCAGCTGTGGTACTTTTTTGCAAACTATGAGTAGAGTTATTGGAAGAAAAGACAATATAATAAGATTTAAGGACAGTAGCTTTATTTATATGGGAGATTTGGATGAAATTGTTTTATCTTTTAGAAAAGTTATGGATTATAATATAAGTATAGATGAAAATAGAATATCTATAGGTATAAATACTTTTACCAAGGAGGATTTTTATGAATTACGAGACAGAGTGTTTGAAATGCTTCAAAGTATAATTCCATCATATATTGCAGAGATTACGATCTATTATTTGGAAGATAAAATTGAAGCAAAAAACAGCATTGTGAAGAGAAAAATATATGATTGTAGAAAGAAGGTTTTAAAATGAAGGACATCTATGAGGTAATGAATGATCTATTATGCAGCAGGGAAGATTTTGTACTTGCAACTATTTTGGAGAAATCCGGTTCAGCACCAAGGGAACAGGGCACTAAGATGATTATTAAAAGAGATCTTTCTATTGAAGGTACTATAGGCGGAGGCATACTTGAAGCTATGGCCATAAAGATGTCAGCTGATATATTTAAAAATAAGAGGTTTGTAATTAGGGAATTTACGCTCTCAAATGAAGGGGCCTCTGCTATCGGAGCTGCCTGCGGAGGGTCGTTGAAACTTCTTCTGGAATATATAAATCCTGATGATGAAGCTATGAATTTCATATATAAAAAGTCCTTTGAATTAAAAAATAAAGGTGATAATTTCGTATTTATAACCAGATTGGATGAAAAAGAAAATTATGTGACAGGAATTGATAAGTGGATCTGCACTGAAACCGGTTTTTATGGACAAGAAAACGATATGACCCAAAAAATACTTAGAAAAGTTAGAAAGAATTTTAAGAATATACATTTTCATAATGTTAGAGAAGATGACAGATTGTATCTTGTAGAACCTGTATTGAACAGTGAAAGTGTTTATATAATGGGAGCGGGACATGTATCCCAGAAGATTGCAGTTGTTGCTAAAATGCTTAATTTCAAAACTATAGTTTTAGATGATAGAGAAGAATTTGCAAATAGGGAGAATTTTAAGACAGCAGACGAGGTAAAGGTTATTCAATCTTTTGAAGATATATCTCATTGTGTAAAAATAGATAATAGAAGTTATATCATAATAGTCACAAGAGGACATGGCTATGACAAGGAAGTGCTGGCACAGGTTCTAAAAACTGATGCTAAATATATAGGGATGATAGGAAGTAAAACTAAAAGAGATTTTGTATATAAGAGACTCATGGATGAAGGTTATACTGCCGAAGATTTGAAAAGGGTACATTGTCCAATAGGAATTTCAATAGGAGCCCAGACACCTGAGGAAATAGCTGTAAGTATTACAGCAGAAATGATTAAGGTCAGAAGAGAAAGTTAAAATGGGATGCAGTGACTTTGCCGGAATAGTTTTATCGGCGGGATATTCTTCTAGGATGGGCGATTTTAAACCTCTTTTAAAATTTGGAAAATATACGGCAGTTGAAATGGCTGTAAATACATTTATAGCTTCGGGAATTGATGATGTTGTAGTTGTAACTGGATACAGGGGGAATGAAGTGAGAGAAGTACTGGGAGATTTTGGGATTAGGTGTATAGAAAATAAGAATTATCCCCAGGGTATGTATTCCTCTATAGTAGAAGCTTTAAGGGTTTTGGACAGCAAGGTAAAGGCATTTTTTATGCTCCCTGTGGACATTCCTCTTGTCAAAGTCGATACCGTAAAATCTTTAGGCAGTAAATATGCATCATGTGGCAGTGGAATTTTATATCCCGTGTTCAGGGGCAAAAAAGGACATCCACCTTTAATAGACTGCAAGTATAAAAGTATGATAGAAAACTGGGAAAAGCCCGGAGGATTAAAAAATTTTTTGAATGAGTTTAATTCCGATTCTGTAAATGTACCCGTATGTGATAACGGCATCATAATGGATATGGATACCAGGGAAGATTATCTTGGACTTTTGAAATATTTTAATTCCAAGGCTCCTAGTAAAGAAGAATGTTATTGTATTCTAGCTGATTACAGTGTGCCTGATAATATAATAAAGCACTGTGAAAAGGTGTCACAGGTATGTGCCTGTATTCTGAAAAAGCTAAATAAAAAGGGGTACAATTTTGATGCGGATGTTTTGGAAGCTGCAGCTCTCCTGCATGATATATCCAGGAAGTCAAGAAGTCATGCACTGGCAGGGGCGAATATATTGAGGAAACTTGGATATGGACATATTGGCGATTTGATAGGTACTCATATGAATATAGAGGTAGGAGAAAACGACGAAATAAGTGAGAATGAAATATTGTATTTGGCAGATAAGCTCGTGGAAGAAGATAGATGTGTTTCTCTTAGACATAGGTTTGACAAGGCACTTTTGAAATATATTGACAATGCAGAGGTTAAGATAAAAATAGAAAAGAGATTGCGTGATGCAGAGAAAATAATGAATAAAGTGGAAAAGGTAGTGGGAGAGAAGATTGAATTACTATAGGAAAATTTATTTAGTAAGACATGGTAGCGTGGGGAATGGAAATGAAAAGCGTTATGTAGGAAATACGGATTTGCCACTTTGCAGGGAAGGAATATTACAATGTAAAAAATTGCAGAGATTTTTCTCCACTATAGATATAGAGAGAGCATATTTAAGTCCATTAAAGAGATGTGTGCAGACAGCAGATATAATCTTGAAATATAAAAATATAGACAGGATAATGATAGAGGAGTTTAAGGAAATAAATATGGGTAAATGGGAGGGAAAAACTTTCACATATGTGAAAAAGCTTTTCCCCGATGAATTTAAAAAAAGAGGGGAAAGTATAGAAACTTTTGTACCTCAAGGTGGAGAAAGTTTTGAGCAACTTCAAAAAAGGGTTATACCAAAAATGATGAATATTATAGAGAATAGTACAGGTGACATAATGATTATAACTCATGCAGGGGTAAATAGAGTTATATTGTGCCATATTTTATCAATACCCTTATACCATATATTTAAAATAAAGCAGAATTACGGATGCATAAATGAATTGTGTTGGAATGATGAGGAAAAAAATTGGGTAAAAGAGAAATTTAATTTGAATATGTGAAAATTAAGCGCTAAAAATTTTACCATTATATCAAGGAGGGTATATTATGGAGGTTATAAGAAAAACTCATCATAACTACAATGTGGAGTTAAATCGTTCTCATGAAAGATGTAAGAGGCTTGGAATTCAAAAAAATCAAGTCTTTAGTAAAAGAATTGTCTGTGATACAGAATTACAGAGAAGGTTTACTTTCAATAGAAACCTCATATTAACTGCAGAACCCTATATAGAGAATTTAATGAATTTTGTAAGAGGTTCTAATTTTTTTATATTGCTTACGGATAAAGAAGGTTGTATATTAAATGCCATGGGTGATGAAAAAATACTTTCGGAATCATTTTCTATGAAGATGATTCCCGGAGCTTTTATGAATGAGGAAAATATAGGGACTAATGCAATGAGCATGGTAATTAAGACCAATAAACCCATTCAGGTTTCGGGGAATGAGCATTTTATTCATGAATATCATAAATGGACCTGTTCTGCAGCACCTATAAAAGATAGATACGGCAACCTTATAGCTGTTCTTGATCTCACAGGGTATATTGAATATGTACATCCGCATACATTGGGAATGGTTATTGCAGCATCCAATGCTGTAGAAGAAATGTTAAAGGTAAAGGAATATGAGATAATATATAACATAAATAATAAATATAAAAAAAATATATTTAATTTTATTCCAATGCCAATAGTGACTTCCGATTTGGATGGGAAAATAGAAGTCTGCAATGAAAAAGCTTTGAGTATTATGGGTGACAATAAGATTAAAATGGCTAAAATGGAGGATATTATAGGGAATTGGGAGAAGGTAAAAGAGAATTTATATTTGGGGAAAAGTGTTTCCCAGGAAGTAAATTTATATATATCAGGAAGTAAAGCCCGATGCCATTTGATAGCTAACCCTGTTTACAATTCTGAAAAAAATGCAATTGAGATAATATATGTATTTGAAGATATAAAAAATATAAAAAAACAGAATAAAAATCAGGCCTATTACACTTTCGACAATATAATTGGAGAAGATGAAAATTTCATAAAAATTGTAGAATATTCAAAGAAGATTTCAAACAGTAAATCCACCATACTTATAATAGGTGAAAGTGGTACGGGAAAAGAATTGTTTGCTCAGTCCATTCACAATTACAGCAGCAGATCGGATGGACCTTTCATAGCTCTGAACTGCGGAGCCATTCCCGAGCAACTTATGGAATCCGAGCTTTTTGGATATGAAGAGGGGTCATTTACAGGCGCAAAAAAGGGTGGAAATATCGGTAAATTTGAATTGGCGGATGGTGGAACCATAATGCTGGATGAAATTGGAGAGATGCCACTTGACATGCAGACGAAACTTTTAAGGGTAGTTCAAGAAGGTGTAATAGCAAAAATAGGAAGTACCAAATCCATTCCCATAGATGTGAGGATTATAGCTGTTACTAATAAAGATTTGAAAAAAGAAGTGGAATTGGGAAAATTCAGAAAAGATCTATATTATAGGCTCAATGTGCTGCCTGTATACTTACCTCCTTTGAGAGAGAGAAAGTCTGATATAATATTATTTTTAAAATATTTTATGGGTAGTATTTCAAAAAAATTAGGTAAAAAGAGTTTTACTATACCTGAAAAATATTTGAGAAATATGATAAAATACGATTGGCCTGGGAATATAAGAGAATTGAAGAATGTTGTAGAACTTATTGTGAATTCAGGAGCTATACCTTCAAATTATTTTGGAGAAGAAGAATATGATGGTAAAATAATACTGGATCCTGGGGATGAATGTTTGAAATTGGATTATATGGAGAAGTTGCATCTGACAAAGGTATTGAGGAGATTTAAGGGTAATATTACTCATTCAGCGGATGCTCTTGGAATAAGGAGAAACACCTTATATAGTAAAATTAAAAAGTATAATATAAGGACATAGAGCATATCTGACTACTAAACTTTCAGGAGATGTAGGTATTTTGTATAGTTATCTAGGTATTCCTTTGGAAAAACTCTTGCAAATTGATAAATTAAATAAAGCCAGGGTTTTGGCGGGAAAAGGGGGAATGAACAAAAGAATAACTAAGGTGGATGTGATGGAAGTTCCTGATATCATAGAATGGGTTGGTGAGGGAGAACTTTTGATTACTACAGCATACTCTATTAGGGACAATATAAATGTATTGATGGAGCTTATTCCAGAATTGAATGAAAAAGGTGTAGCAGGTCTTGGAATTAAAATTGGAAGGTATGTAAAAGAGATACCACATGATATCATTGAACTGGCAGATGAAATAGATTTTCCCATTATTGAAATACCAATGGATGTATCTCATAGAGATGTAATATCCATTGTTCTAGATGAGGTAATTGAGGAGCAGATGCGGCAATTATTGAAAATAGATAAATTCAACAGAGAAGTGATGAATATAATGATGAAAGGCGGAAGCCTGAGGGAAATCGGAAGAAAATTATATGAAAATATTGGGAATTCACTGGTGATATATGAAAATCTGGATGGCAGTTGTGAAATTTTTTGTACTGAGAATATAAATAAAAATTTAATTGACAAGCTTATTAACCAGCATGTAAATTTAAGTTATAAAAGAATAGAAGATGAATCCGATGGAATTTACAATGAAAGCATAGATGTAATTCACGGAAAGAGCATTAAAAGGGTGACAATTCCAATAGTTATTGAAAAAGTTGAATATGGATGTATTCTTATATGGCTCGACAGGAAAGAACTGACACCTTTGGATAAAATGCTTATAGAATCCTATGTCCATATAATTGCATTGGACTTTGTCAAAAAACTCTCCATATCAAAAATGGAGAGTCGCTATAAAATGGAATTTTTTGATAATTTATTCAGTGAGGATGAAAATAGACAAAATAAGGCTATTGAAAGAGCAAAGACATTTGATTTTCATATGGATAAAAAGCATGGTGTAGCTATTATATATTTAAATGAATCTTTTCAGAATAAAAATACGAGTTTAAAGAATTCAAATTTCAACAGCGATGCTATTAGTACTTTGCTATTTATTATTGGAAGAATATCTAGAATAAGCAGAGAAAAAATATTATATGTGGATAAAAGTGACAGGATTATCATTTTATATGAAAATGATTTGTCTGAGGAACCACAATTGGTGAGGGAAAAAATAAAATGTTTTTGTAATGATGTACTAATGGAAGCTTTAAGGGAATTTAAAAAAGAACAATTTAAAATAGGAATTGGACGTTCTTACAGCGATGCTCATAAACTGAATAAAAGCTATGGCCAGGCGAAATTTATCGTAGAAAAGTTAAATAGGTCAATTTCAGGAAATATCATACATTACGATGATTTAGGCCTATATAGGATACTGGGTTTCGATGGTATTCGAAGTGAACTTGTTAAGTTTTGTAATGATACTATAAAGCCTCTGATAGAATATGACAAGATGAATAGGACTGAACTGCTCAATACTCTTAAAATCTATTTTGAATGTAATGGTAATATGAAAAAAATGTCAAAGAAGATGTTTATGCACTATAATACTATAATATATAGATTGCAAAAAATTAAAGATATTATAGATATAGATCTGGAAAACGCAGATAACAGGTTAAATCTTGAAATTGCAATCAAGGCTTTGAATTTAATCAAATGAGCCTTAACTCATATTGAATTTGTCAGTATATAAGTTATTCTACTATAAAAAAGTTGTCTCAAAAGAGGAGACAGCTTTTTTATGTTATTAATAATTAACAATAAATTGATAGAATATTTAGATATATTACATAAAGCTATACAGAATTAAACATGTTAAT
>NZ_FXYI02000052.1:0-18819 GCF_900184915.1 Clostridium sp. HV4-5-A1G
TAGACAGACTTTAAAGTATTGATATAAACAATATTAAATAGTGTATAATTATTAAGAGATATTTTTATAGGACGGTGGAACGGGTGGAATTATTGCAAATAATAGTTAATTCAGTAAGGAATATAAGTTTGTGGTCTATTGTGGATATATTAGTGGTATCATACATACTTTATAAAGTGTATATGCTTATAAAAGAAACTAGAGCCGAGCAGCTCTTAAAGGGAATTGTGCTTATAATATTTCTTATACCCATAAGCAGCTTTTTTCATTTGGTAATGCTTAACTGGATACTTACAAAAACGCTGACTATAGGTGTTCTTTCTTTTGTTATTATATTTCAGCCTGAAATTCGCCGTGCACTTGAACATCTTGGAAGAACAGCCTTTAATGATAAACATATATTACAGGATGAAGAGGTAATGGAAAGAGTTGTAACAGAAGTTGTAAATTCTGTAGATAATTTATCGAAGAGCAAAACAGGAGCTCTCATTGTAATTGAACAGATTACAGGACTTGAAGATATAATAAATACAGGGACTAAAATAGATGCTGTAGTATCTTCGGCTCTTTTAGAGAATATATTTGTAGTAAATACACCTTTGCATGATGGGGCAACTATAATAAGAAATGACAGAATAGTGTCAGCGGGGTGTTTTTTGCCTCTTACAAATAATAATGAATTGAATAAAAAATTAGGTACAAGACATAGAGCAGCCCTTGGTATATCAGAAAATTCTGATGCCCTGATTATAGTAGTTTCTGAGGAAACAGGAACTATCTCTTTTGCCGTTAATGGAAAATTAATAAGGAATTATACTAAGGATAGACTTAAAAAAATTCTTATTAATATAATGAAAAGAAGATTTCAAAAAAAGTTCACATGGAGAGAGAGGGTGATTGAGTGGAAGAAGAAAATAAAAAGAACCAGATCTTAATAAAAGTATGCTGTGTTATTGCTGCATTTATCTTATGGTTATATATATTTAATATAGAAAACCCTATGACAGAAAGAAAAATTGTAGTTCCTGTAACTATAGTAAATAAAAATGTACTTGCTCAATCAAAGCTTGTTCAGGTGGGTAATGAACAGCCTAATGTATCTCTCGTAATAAAAGGAAATGCTTCTGATGTATATTCGGTAAGGCCCAGTGATTTTCAATTGAACTCGGATTTAAGTGCTTATGTTATGAAAAAGGGAGAAAATAATATACCGGTAACTGTAAAAAAGAGCCCCAGTAATATAAGTATAATAAATAATCAAAATTTATGGATAAAAATACAGTTAGACGAATTAAAGGAAAAATTTGTATCCATAAAAATAATACTAAGAGGAAAACCCAAAGAAGGATATTATGCTCTAGATCCTGTCTTGAAAACAGAAAAAGCAAAAATAAGCGGTGCTCAAGATTCAATAAATGCGGTGAAATATGCTGCAGCTATATATGATTTAAAATATGCTCAAAATGACATAAGTACAACATTATCGCTTCAACCTCAAGATGTATCTGGAAATTTAATAAAAGATACCAGTATAAGTCCTTCTGCTGTTAAGGTTGTCATACCTATTGGAAAAATAAAAACCGTTCCAGTAAATATTAAAGTTCGTGGTAATTCTATAAATGGTTCGGAAACTAATTTGATGACTGCTGTGCCGGATAAGGTAGATATAGCTGGCAATGAAAGTGTGATAAAGAATATAAGTGGAATAGATACAGAGCCTGTTGATTTAAGCAAAATAGGAAGTGCAGAAAGTACACAGATCAAGTTAGTAGTTCCAGAAGGGGTAAAATTAGTAAATAGTGATGGAGTGATACAATTAAAATTGAATTCGAGTACATTTAAAGTTGATGGGGAATCGCAGAGGCAATTAAATTTGAATATACTTGTTAGGAATTTAAGTGACAATTATACAGCCAAATTGAGCAGCGGGAGTGTATCGATAGTAGTTTCTGGATCTGATAGTATTCTAAATAATCTAAATGAAAATAGTATAGCTTGCTTTGTAGATGCGGATTCGATGGATGAAGGGGTTCACTCCGCCAATGTAGTGATATCTCTACCTCAGGGATTGACATTAGTATCTCAAAATCCGCAGAGTGTGAATTTAGAAATAAGTAAAAAAACGTCGGAGGGACAAAATGGCCATTAGAATTAATAATTTGATTATGGGTATAGATGGAAATTTAGAAGAATTGAAAAGTAAATCTGCAAAAAAACTTAGAATAAGTAAAAGTGATATTGAAAAATTTAGAGTACTGAGAAGATCTATAGATGCCAGAAGAAAGAACAGTATAAAATTTAATTATTCTGTAGAAGTAGTATGCTCAGCAGAAAAAAAATTAAAGTCAGTGGATAAAGATGTAATAATAGAAGGAAGAACTGTACGATGGAAAATAATTCCGGGGAGAAAGGAAATGGATTCCAGACCTGTAGTTGTTGGAATGGGGCCTGCAGGTATGTTTGCAGGCCTTCTTTTGGCAAGAAAAGGATACAGACCGCTTATAATAGAAAGAGGGGAAAAAATTGAAGATAGAGCAAAAACAGTAAATAGATTTTGGACCACCGGCAAGCTGAATTTAGAATCCAACGTTCAGTTCGGAGAGGGTGGAGCGGGTACTTTTTCCGATGGCAAATTGACTACTAGAATAAAGGATAAAAGATGTGATTTTATTTTGGATACATTTTCGAAATATGGTGCCCCTGATGAAATTACATATGATGGCAAGCCTCATATAGGAACAGATAACTTAAAAATTGTGGTTAAAAATATAAGAAATAAAATATTAAAATTAGGGGGAGAAATACTATTTAACAGCAGGCTGGAGGATTTAATGATAGAAAACAAAAAATTAAAGGGTCTAATTGTAAATGGAAGTGAAATTCCCTGCAGCAATTTAATACTTGCTATAGGACACAGTTCTAGAGATACATATGAAATGCTTTTTAGAAGAAAAGTATTCATGGAGCCCAAAGCTTTTGCTGTAGGTGTTAGGGTGGAGCATTCACAGCACATGATAGATATAAGTCAATATGGGAAATTTGCAGGGCATCCTAAATTGGGCCCTGCAGATTATAGGCTTACATATAAATCTAAAAGTGGAAGAGGGGTCTACAGTTTTTGTATGTGTCCTGGAGGAGAAGTTGTATCTGCGGCTTCAGAAGAAGGGGCACTTGCGACTAATGGAATGAGCTATTATAAGAGAAATCTTGATAATGCAAATTCTGCTGTGGTAGTAACTGTTGATGAGAATGATTTTCAAGGTAATTCCCCTCTAAAAGGTATGGAATTTCAAAGATATTATGAAAGGTTAGCGTACAAATTAGGGGGAGGAAATTACGTTGCTCCGGTGCAGTTGATCAGGGATTTTATAAGGGAGAAAATTTCTACTGGATTTGGTGAAGTAAAGCCTACTTACAGACCGGGATATGAGTTTAGAGATTTAAAGCAGTGCCTTCCATCAAAGGTAGTTATAGGATTGAAGGAAGGTTTTATCTACTTTGAGAAGAAAATACCCGGATATGCGGAGGGTGATGGAGTAATAACAGGTATTGAAACTAGAACTTCTGCGCCTGTTAGAATACTTAGAAACAATAGTTTTGAAAGTATATCCTTAAGTGGACTATATCCCTGTGGAGAAGGTGCAGGATATGCAGGGGGTATAGTATCTGCTGCAGTAGATGGTATTAAGGCAGCGGAAAGCATAATTGAAAACTATAGACCTTTCTGAGCAGTTGTGGGTATACTGGTACGTTTTCTTTTTAATATATATCTGGTAAAATGTGATTGTTGAAGAATATATTTTACGGGGGTATTTTATATGGACAATATTATACTGGTAATTAATCCTGGTTCTACATCAACTAAAATAGCATTATTTGAAAATGAAGAATGTAAAATTTCAGATAATATATTACATGATGTGGATAAAATAAAAAAGTTTAAAAGCATATATGCTCAAAAGGAAATGCGCACTGAAGTTGTATTAGATTGGCTTAGATCCAACAATGTAGTATTAAACAGATTGTCTGCTGTAGTAGGGAGAGGAGGGCTGCTGCGTTCTATGCCTGGAGGAACCTATAAGGTCACGCAGAAAATGCTGGAGGATCTGAAGATAGGTTATCAAGCACAGCATGCCTCTAATTTAGGAGGAATTATTGCAAATATAATAGCCCAAAAAGCTGGCGTACAGGCATTTATAGTGGATCCAGTAGCAGTAGATGAAATAGATGACATTTCAAGAATATCAGGCATACCACAGATTGTAAGAAAATCTCTCGTTCATGCGTTGAATACCAAAGCCGTTTGTAGAAAAGTATGCCGTAAGTTTCATAAAGATTTTGACAGAAGCTCTTTTGTGGTTGCACACATAGGTGGAGGCATATCTGTATCTCCTGTTAAGAATGGAAGAATAATTGATACAAATAATGCCAATGAAGAAGGGCCTTTTTCACCAGAAAGAGCAGGGACTCTGCCCTGTGGAGATTTAATAGAATTGGCCTTTAGCGGTAAATACACCCGTGAAGAACTGAGAGAGAAAATAGTAGGTAGGGGAGGACTTGTAGCTTATTTGGGAACTAATAATGGTAAGGAAATAGCAAATAGGATTGAAAATGGGGACAAAAAGGCTAAATTCATACTTGAAGCAATGGCATATCAGATTGCTAAGGAAATAGGGGCCATGTCAGTGGATCTTAATGGACAAGTAGATGCGGTAATATTAACCGGAGGAATGGCTTATAGTAGAGTTCTTACGAATGTCATAAAAAATATGGTAGCTTTTATTGCCCCTGTTGAAATAATACCAGGTGAACTTGAAATGCTGGCCTTAGCTCAAGGGGCGCTAAGAGTACTTCAGGGAAAAGAAAGGGTAAAAATTTATGATGAAGAGGTATCTTTTACATAGGTACATATTATCAATGAAACGGCCAATAGGATTTTGAGGAGGGAAAATATGGAATACAGAATTTTAGTGATTGATCCTGGTTCTACATCTACTAAAGTATATGTTTGTGAAGGTAAAAAAGAGATATTGAAAGAAACTATAATGTATTCATCATCTTACATAAATAAATATGATAGAGTTTATGACCAGTTTCAGTTCAGAAAAGAAGATGTATTAAAAATATTGAGGAAAAGAAGTTTTGATTTAAATACCTTAAGTGCAGTTGTTGGGAGGGGTGGTCTTTTAAATCTTAGAGAAGATAAAATTTATAGGATAAATGAAGCTATGATAGAGGATTTAAAAGTGGGGATACAAGGTGAACATGCTTCAAATTTAGGAGCTATAATAGCAGATAGTATAGCAGGCCCTTTGAAAATACCTGCATTTACAATAAATTCAGTTACTGTGGATGAATTATGGGACATAGCGAGGATATCAGGCATGCCTGATATAACTAGGAAAAGTAAATTTCATGCTTTGAATCAAAAAGCGGTAGCGAAAAAATATGCTGCTGATATAGGTATGGATTATGCAGATTTAAATTTGATAGTTGCTCATATGGGCGGCGGAGTCTCAGTAGGGGCACATAAAAGAGGGAGAGTTGTAGATGTAAATAATGCATTGGATGGAGATGGACCATTTACTCCAGAAAGAGCTGGTGGAATTCCGGTAGGAGATCTGGTAAATCTTTGTTATAGTTGCAAATATAGCTACCACAAGATGAAGAGAATAATAGCTGGAGAAGGTGGAATGGTGGCTTACCTGGGTACAAATGATTTTAGGAAATTGGAGATGATGGTGAATATGGGAGACAAAAAGGCCCGAATAATTTTAGATGCCTTTATACTTCAAGTATCCAAAGAAATAGGAAAATGTGCAGCGGTTCTTTCGGGAGATGTGAATGCTATAATTTTAACAGGCGGCATAGCCTACAGCGAAAATGTGGTAAATAAATTAAAAGAGAGGGTATCTTTTATCTCATCTGTGATTTGTATTCCTGAAAGATATGAGCTGTTGGAACTGGCACAAGTGGGATTTAGAGCTTTGAATGGAGAAGAAATTAAAGAATATAAAATAATTAGTTAGAAATGTGAGAAATTTGTGATATAATATATTTAAGAAAGTATAAAAAAATCATATGAATCTTTAATTGACAGTTATTATTCATATTTTTGATAATTATCAGGTATTTTAAATGTTTTGCCTAAAGGATAGAATTGTTTTATGCTCTATATGAAACCGTTTACCAGATGCGCAACGTTGGGTATAAGTTCTTCAAATGAGGTGATAAAATGAGTAGAATTAAGATATTTACAGGTCATTTTGGAAGTGGTAAAACTGAAATAGCTATTAATTCTGCAATAAATACTGCAAATGAAAATAAAAAAACAGCAATAGTAGATTTAGATATAGTAAATCCATACTTTTGTACAAGAAGTTTGAAAAATGAACTAGAAAAAAAAGGTGTAAGAGTTATATCATCAGATCCTAATCTATTGAACGCAGAATTGATGGTAATACCTGCTGAAGTGCTTTCAGTATTCAATGACAAAAGCTATCAGGCATTTTTTGATGTAGGGGGAGATGACCAAGGAGCTGTAGCACTTGGACAATTTAACAGATTTTTCAATAGTGAACCCTATGATATGTATTATGTAATTAATAACAAAAGACCGTTGACCTCAAATGAAGAGGATACTGAAAGATATATAAAATTCATAGAAACTTCATCTAGATTAAAAGTAACTCATCTCATTTCAAATAATAATTTGTCCTATGAAACTACTGTATCGGATATACTGGAAGGGGATAAACTGGTTGAAAAATTATCTGGCAAATTGAAAATTCCCCATGCATATACTGTATGCAGGAAGGATCTAGCAGATGAAGTTCAGGGTAAGATAAATACAAAAGTATTTCCTATAGATATTTATATGAAGACACCCTGGGAATAGGATATTTGGAAATTAGGTATTTTAAAACAATCAATATGCTAGAAATAAAATTCATATAAAGTTAAAGGTGTTAAATTTATTATCTAGAGACATTACAATCAATTACAATTATTTAATAGCTAAATTTTTAGGAGGGGATTTCTCATGCCAAAAGTAACTTTTAGGGAAGAGAGATGCAAAGGCTGTGGACATTGTATAGAAGTCTGTCCAAAAAAGATTGTGTCATTTTCCACCAAGTTAAATGCAAAAGGGTATCATCCGGCTACTGTTCCAGAAGATAAAATGGAAGAATGTGTAGCATGTGCATCTTGCGCTAGAATATGTCCAGACTGTGTAATAACTGTTGAAAAATAATAAGGAGGTAGGCTTTTTATGGGAAAGAAGGTATTAATGAAGGGCAATGAGGCCATAGGTGAAGCAGCTGTAAAAGCAGGATGTAAAGCTTTTTTTGGATATCCCATTACCCCGCAAACAGAAGTCGCAGCTTATATGTCCAAGGTTATGCCAAAGATAGATAGAGTTTTTATTCAAGCTGAAAGTGAAGTAGCTGCTATAAACATGGTTTATGGTGCAGCTGGTAGTGGTGTCAGGTGTATGACATCTTCAAGCTCACCTGGAATTAGTTTGAAGTCAGAAGGTATATCATATATTGCAGCAGCGGAATTACCCTGTCTTATTATGAATATAGTAAGAGGAGGTCCAGGCCTTGGAAGCATACAGCCAGCTCAATCAGATTATTTTCAGGCGACAAAAGGCGGTGGACATGGAGATTATAATATGCCCGTATTTGCACCAGCTTCCATACAGGAAATGATAGATTTAATACAGGATGCCTTTGACGTGGCTGATATGTACAGGACTCCCTGCATGGTAATGGGAGATGGAATGCTCGGACAGATGATGGAACCTGTGGAGTTTAAAGAAAGACCACAGAGAAAATTACCTGAGAAAACCTGGGCAGCTAATGGCCTTAATGGAAGGAAGAAGCATAATATTATAAACTCCCTGTACTTAGCACCTGAGGAATTAGAGAAACACAACAACAAACTTCAAGAGAAATTTAAGAGGATAAAAGAAAATGAAGTTAGATATGAATTGTATAATTGTGATGAAGAATGTGATCTGATATTAGTGGCATATGGAACTACATCGAGAATATGCAAGAATGTAATTAAGATGGCTAAAAAAGAGGGAATAAATATAGGATTGATAAGACCGATAACCTTGTGGCCGTTCCCAGTTGAAGCTTTTGAAAAAACTATAGATAAGACAAAACATGGTTATCTGTCTGTAGAGATGAGCTGTGGCCAGATGGTCTATGATGTAAAGTTGGCAGCTAACGGTAGAAAACCAGTAGATTTTTATGGAAGATCTGGAGGTATGGTTCCAGAACCTTCGGATATTTTAAAAAAGGTTAAGGCCATGATAGGAGGGGAAAAATAATGACTGTAGTATATGAACCACCAAAATCACTGCTGGATGTGCCGACACATTACTGTCCAGGGTGTACTCATGGAGTAATCCACAAATTAGTTGGAGAAGCAATAGACGAGCTTGGGATATTGGACAAAACTATTGCAGTTGTACCAGTAGGATGTTCAGTTCTAGCCTACAATTATTTTGCCTGTGATGTATTTGAAGCGTCCCATGGAAGAGCACCGGCAGTTGCTACAGGTGTAAAGAGAACTAATCCTGATAGTGTAGTATTTACTTATCAAGGGGATGGAGATTTAGCAGCTATAGGTACTGCAGAAATAGTTCATGTAGCTACAAGGGGAGAAAATGTGACTACTATATTTGTGAATAACTGTATTTATGGTATGACTGGAGGTCAAATGGCTCCAACCACTTTACCGGGACAAGTTACTGAGACTACTCCTTATGGAAGAGATACAAAAATAGCTGGATATCCAGTGAGGGTTTCTGAAATGATATCCACCCTTACAGGAGCATGTTATGTGGAGAGAGTTTCTGTAGATACTATACCTCATCTTTTAAAAGCTAAAAAAGCTATAAAAAAAGCATTTCAAAATCAATTGGAAGGAAAGGGATTTTCACTGGTTGAGGTTCTTTCAATATGCCCTACTAACTGGGGACTGTCGCCTAAAGAGGCAATGCAGTGGTTGAGAGATAACATGATACCATACTATCCTTTAGGAGTAAAAAAAGACACTACTGAGGAGGTGAAGTAAGGTGGCATCACAACAGATTATTTTTGCAGGATTTGGTGGACAGGGTATTTTGTCTATGGGTAAATTCTTGGCTTATGCAGGTATGGATGCCAACTTAAATGTTTCCTGGCTTCCTTCTTATGGACCTGAGATGAGGGGCGGGACAGCTAACTGTTCTGTAATATTGACCAATGAGGATATAGGCTCTCCCATAGTTTTGAGGGCGGATAGTATAGTTGTAATGAACAGACCTTCTCTAGAAAAATTTGAAAACTCTGTAGAACCTAATGGTATAATAGTAATGGATTCGGATTTAATAGATATTATGCCAAAGAGGAAAGATGTAAAGATCATAGCGATCCCGGCTCAAAGTCTAGCAGAAAAAATAGGGAGCAAAAAAATAGCTAATATGATTTTGTTGGGAGCCTTAGTAAAAGAAACTGGAATAGTTTCTATGGATCAATTGCTCAGTTCTTTAAAAGATCATGGAAAAGAGAAATTCTTTGAATCCAATAAGGCAGCTGTGGAAAAAGGTATTGAATTTGTAAAGTAAGCTTTTGTTAAAGCACTTTATTGAATGCCATTTTGGTTATTTAATAAGGTGCTTTTTTAAGTTATGGAAAAGTACGTTGTGGAAATATTTTTAATGTAATATAATATAAAAAGACAAATTAACTTTTAATAAGTGAGGTATTAGTATGCAGAGAATGTTTGGCACTGACGGTGTAAGGGGAATTGCAAATGGGGAATTGACTTCAGAATTGGCTTATAAATTGGGAAAAGCAGGAGCCTATGTATTGACGGAAGCAGTACATAAGCCTAAGATACTCGTTGGAATGGACACCAGAATATCTGGAGATATGCTGGAAAGTGCATTGGTTTCAGGTATACTTTCCATAGGAGCGGAGGCCATTTGCATTGGAGTAATACCAACACCAGCAGTAGCTTATTTGACAAGAAAATATAAAGCAGATGCGGGAGTAGTGATTTCAGCCTCTCATAATCCTGTGGAATACAATGGCATAAAATTTTTTAATGGTTCAGGATATAAATTATCTGATGAACTAGAAGATAAAATACAGTACATAATTGAAAGTGATTTTAAGGGAATATCTGTGCCTTTTGGTGCGCAAATAGGAAGAAAGATAGTTGAAAAGGAAGATGCATTGAAAAGCTATGTGGATTTTGCAAAATCAACTATTGATGGAGATCTAAGGGGATTGAAGGTTGTGCTAGACTGTGCCAACGGTGCCTCTTATAAGACTTCTGTAAGGGCTTTTGAAGAATTGGGAGCTGAATTAAAAGTTATAAATAATAATCCGGATGGAATAAACATAAATGACAACTGCGGTTCTACCCATCCTGAGCAACTTATGAGAACTGTAGTGGAATCAGGATTTGATTTAGGGCTTGCCTTTGACGGAGATGCGGACAGATGTATTGCTGTGGACGAAAGAGGAAATCTCGTAAATGGAGATTTTATTATGGCTATAATAGGGAAAAACTTAAAGGAACAGGGCAAGTTGTATAAAAACACTGTGGTGGTTACTGTTATGAGTAATATGGGACTTGATATAGCACTTGAAAGAGAAAAAATGAATACAGTAAAAACCAAGGTGGGAGACAGATATGTGCTTGAGAAGATGGTGAAGGAAGGATATAAATTAGGCGGAGAGCAATCGGGACATATAATCATGCTGGATTATAATACCACAGGAGATGGACTTGTCACTGCACTGCAGATATCCTCCATAGTTAAAAAAAGCGGCAAAAAATTATCCCAGCTTGCTTCCATGATGAAGAATTTGCCCCAGGTACTGGCAAATGCAAAAGTGTCTAATGACAAAAAAAACATATATGAAGAAGATGCAGAGATAATAAAAAAAATAGAAGAAGTAAAGAAAAAGTTAGATGGCTGTGGGAGAGTACTGATAAGACCTTCAGGAACAGAACCACTTGTCAGGGTCATGCTGGAGGGAGAAAATCAAAATGAAATAGATAAAATTGCTCGTAATTTAGCTGAAATGATTCAGCAGAAGGCCAGTTTGTGAAACATTAAAAAATATATAAATTTTAATACACTGCTGTAAAATACTAAGCAGTGTATTTTTATTTTTTAATTAAATATTTTTAGCTCTATTATAATGTAAAATTGGGAAGTATATTAATTAGAGACCTAAATGATTTTTGCCTATTTTAATGCTAATATATGATATTTGGAGGAGTTATAGAGAAATGGTATGGGAATATAAAGTATTTACAGCAGAGAATTTTCTGGGTTCAGATGATGATTTGACTTTAGAAGAAAAATTGAATAAATTTGGTAAAGATAATTGGGAATTTTCAGGAATTATACAAAAACCATATACCACACTGGGTAAAGATTCCAAAGTGGACGGCGACTGTATAATATTTAAAAGGCGTATAGAAAATTAAATTACAAAGAATTAGATTAGGGCAAAAATCATTTGGTCAAAAATTTAAACACTATTATAAACTATGTTAATACAAAATTAATAATTGAATTTAATATGTATTTACATAGTATGATCTTAGGAAACGACCATATTTCAAGATGATTTAGAATAAATTCCATATTGAGGATGCATATATTTCACAATTGCGATAGTTGACAAAAAATTAAATTAAATAATATAATGTATTGATGACAGATTTGAGGTTGTCAATTATATTAAAGGCAGGTGGTTATTAGTTAGTAGTAATGTAACAAAAGCGCCAGAACTTAAGTTCGACTGACCAAATCGAAGATTTGGAGTCTCACTTGAGTTGACGAGGATGGGGAGTATCGAATCTTCGGCGGGTGCCCCACGGTATCGCACTACCGTTAACAACTGATAAAACCAGGAAGCAATTTCTGATACAACATCAGTTTGGTGTAAAAACCTTTAATAGGAGTCGAATATGCGATTCCAAAAGTACGATTTCCTGAAAAATCAATAATAATTCGGGTTTTATTTGATTATGACTTTTTGATTTCATATTGAAAGAAACTACCGTGTTATTAGTGGAGAATTGTGCTGCATTTAATATATTAAATATTGAAAGGAAGATTAATATGTGCGGAATAGTTGGATTTGTTGGAAAAAAACAGGCATCACCCATTTTAATTGAAGGTCTTAGCAAACTTGAATACAGAGGATATGATTCAGCAGGAGTTGCTATAATAGATAAAGATCACATCAATGTGGTGAAGTGTAAGGGAAGACTTAAAAATTTGGAAGATAAATTGTCAAAACATCCATTAAAGGGTATAGTTGGAATAGGTCATACAAGGTGGGCGACCCATGGTAAACCCTCTGATTTAAATGCACATCCACATAACAGTCAGGACGGAACAATAAGTGTAGTTCATAATGGTATAATAGAAAATTATGTACAACTTAAAGAGTGGCTCACATCCAAGGGATATAAATTTATATCTGAAACTGATACAGAAGTTATTCCACAACTTATAGAATATTTCTACAATGGAGATATAGTAGAGGCGGTCATGAAAGCAATATCAAGGATAAGAGGAAGTTATGCCATCGGGGTTATTTGCTCGAAAGAGCCTGGAAAACTGGTTGCAGTGAGAAAAGACAGCCCCCTTATAGTGGGTCTTGGTAAAAATGAATACTATATAGCATCGGATATTCCGGCTGTGTTAAACCATACGCGAGATATATATCTTTTGAATGAAAATGAATTTGTGGTTATAACAGAAGATGGTGTGAAACTTTTATCTGAAGATAAGAAAGAAATAAAGAGGGATGTTTATCATGTTACCTGGAGTGCAAATGCTGCCGAGAAAGGTGGATTTGAGCATTTCATGATGAAAGAGATACATGAACAGCCAAAGGCTATAAAAGATACTATGACATCTAGAATCATGCTGGGAAAGCCTGTAACTTTAGATGATATAAAAATAACAAAAGAACAAATTAAAAATATAGATAAAATATATATAGTGGCCTGCGGAACTGCATACCATGCGGGAATGGTTGGAAAGTATGTGATAGAAAAACTGGTGAGAATGCCTGTAGAAGTGGATATTGCTTCAGAATTCAGGTACAGGAATCCTATAGTAAATGAAAGAACTTTGATGATAATAATAAGCCAGTCTGGAGAAACTGCTGATACCCTTGCAGCCTTGAGAGAAGCAAAGAAGCAGGGTGCCAGGGTAATAGCCATAACAAATGTGGTGGGAAGTTCTGTATCCAGGGAAGCGGATGATGTGCTCTATACCTGGGCGGGTCCTGAAATAGCAGTTGCTTCTACGAAGGCATATGTAACCCAGCTGATTGCAATTTATATAGTAGCTCTCTTTTTCGCGCAGCATAAGGGGACCATTAGCACAGAAAAAATAGAAAAGATAAAAGAGGAAATGCTTTCCCTGCCTGTGAAGGCGGAAAAAGTGCTTGCAAATAAAGAGATCATCCAGGAGTTTGCAGAAAAAACCTACAAAAAGGAAGATGTATTTTTTTTGGGAAGAGGCCTTGACTACGCTGTTGCATTGGAAGGATCCCTGAAACTGAAGGAGATATCTTATATCCATTCGGAAGCTTACGCCGGCGGCGAACTGAAGCACGGTCCTATAGCGTTGATTGAAGATGGAACTGTGGTGATTGCAGGGGCTACACAGGAGAAACTGGTTGAAAAGATGGTAAGCAATATCAAAGAAGTGACTACCAGGGGAGCTAAGGTTCTGGCTTTTGCTTTTGAGGGAAACAAGAATGTTGAGAAGGCAGCTGACTCTGTCATATTCCTTCCCAAGACACTGGATATATTTGCTCCGGTACTTGCGGTAATTCCACTTCAGCTTCTGGCCTATTATATTTCCATAAAGAAAGGCTGCGATGTGGATAAGCCTAGGAATTTGGCCAAGTCCGTTACAGTAGAGTAGACTATAATGGTGGATAGTTGCTTTTACTGGCTTGAAATAAAATTCAATTGCAGTGTGTAAAGTAAGTTAAATATAGAGACCGTACCTAGCTTTGATTTAAACAAATCCAGGTACGGTTTAATAATTATTTAGAAAAACAGTAATAGTACAACTCTCCATTTTTATCCAAGCTAAAATCTAATAAATGGAGTTCTGGTGCAAATAAAGAAATAATTTCGTTTTTTGAACGTTTTGCCGGCCCAATTGGAAAAGAAAATGGCAATTTTCTTCCGAAATGGACGAGGATAAAGTATGATTTACTATTCATTAACTTAAGAACAATATTTTTGTATTCTTTTCGTTGTAATCCTCTAAAATTATGCAAACATCCTGAATCAAGTACTATGTCAAAGGTCTGAGATACTTTCCAATTAAAGATATCCGCATGAACGAAATCAATATTGACATTTGCTTTTTTAGAGTTTTTTTCTGCAAATTTTAAAGCCTTTTCTACAAAGTCCAATGCGGTTACTTTAAAGCCAAGTTTTGCTAGGTAAACAGCATTTGTCCCTGTACCGCATCCTATATCGAGTACGCTTTCGGTTCCTTTGAAACTCTTGGCCAACTTTTTTAAAAACTCGGGTGCATCCTCTCGATACCAGGAAAGTTTGCTCTCATCACTAGTGTTATACAACATTTCATAAAATTTTTTTCTTGATGGCATTTTACTCAATCCTCATTTCTTCAATTTCGTCTCTAACGTATTGATTAAGTTTTTGTATAGAACATAATAGTTGATGAATTTCTTTATAATTTAACTTTGCAAGTATTTTAGAGTCTCGATTTTTCCATTTTTCATGAATTTCCTGATGCTTTTTATATATCTCTTTACCCTTCTCAGTTAGTTCAAAATAGAGTTCCTTATTATTGCCTGGTTTTTTAAACGATACGATAGTATTTTTAACCTGCAATCGTTTGAGCATTTTACTAACTCCACCTTTAGTTATGCCGAAAACATCTGAAATTGCCGAAAGATTGCTTCCCGCGTTTTTGTATATGCAGTCTACTAAATGGATTTCAGCAGGCTTAAGGTCTGTTTCCCAAGTATCGTACTCACTTTGATTCATTCTCTGGATGTTTTCTATTAGTTCATGAAAGATAAATAATAATTGTTCAATATCCGACATAATATCGCCCCTTATTTTTTCCATGGAAACAATATAAGTATAGATCGTTTTAATTGAAAAGTCAAAAAATAATCATAGTTAAATTAGAATTCATTGTTCAAGGTGAATATATGATATAATATACATCAGAAATTTATTATTTAGATCACATTCTGTATGTTAGTTTCTTACAATTGTGTATTGAAGGAGGAGAGATTCAAATGCCGAATATTAAATTTGATATTGTTGAAAATATAGGAACACTGTCTGAAGGTTCGAGAGGATGGAAGAAAGAAGTCAACATCATCAGCTGGAACGACAGAAAGGCGAAAATAGACATTAGGGATTGGGACGAAACACATGAGAAAATGGGGAAAGGGATAACTTTAAATAAAGAGGAGATATCAAAGTTAAAGGACTTGTTGAGTAAGATTGATATTGATGAACTAGATGTAGAATAGATCTTTTATTCTGTCAAGGAGGGAATGATGGTGAAGGATATTGAAAAATACAGGGGATGTCCCATTGGCCTTTATTTTGAGGGGAAGGGACATTTACAAAAAGAGGTGGATCTCATCGGGGCAGAAGCAGCAGCTTTGAAAAAGCCATTATCGCCCCCGTATTATGGCAGTAAAATGTGATATTTTGATTTTGCCGTATTAAACTCCAGAGGAGTTTAATATAAACATAGTAATAAGGTAAAAACCCACATCCTCCATAGTTGGGAGGGTGTAGGGCTTTTTAATCAGAGATATATTGCATATAAAGGCAATCAAAATCATTTTATTAATTTATGAAGTTGCCTTCTTTTTATCATCTGGCAGTTTGGGAAGATAGGGTTTTTCATTGTCTTTATCCCCATAATATCCACAAACATGATCTCGGGGTGAATTTTCATAATCTAGTTTTTCCAGCATTTCTTCATCACCTGAAAAATTTTCTGCACAATTTTCACAGAGATATTCTTCATTTTCACAGTCATAATAGAAGGCTTTTCTCCCGCATTCGGAACATTTTATCGGTGGCTCGTTATTTCTTGCCATCAATTCTATTTGTTTTCCTGTATTCGGAGATAGCTCTTTATCCACAACTCTTATTCTCAAATATGTAGTGGATCCAAAATCATATTCATAGTCCATTTTATCTCCAACATCTATTACATTTTTAAGTTTTATGTTCATATCTTTAGAGTTCATCCAGTTATCTTCGAAATCTGTTGTGGATTCATAATATTCTCCATTTATCTTGAAACTGCTCAAATGACCGCAGCATTCCACCCAAACATCCCTTATAAATTGATCCAGATCTCTTAATTGAGCATTGCTGTTTATGGATATATACATCCAGTATGTAGAAGAGTGGGGAGTTTCTGCTACAAGTATGTATTTGTCTATGTCTGATTTAGAATTAACTGCGATAGTAGTTAAATATTTTTTCCTTTCTCTGCAGCTTTTCAGATGCCGTAAAATTCCCGATTTGCTGAATTCATTATTGCAATAATAACATTTCCCTTTCAAAGTTATTCCTCCTGACTAAATGAAGTTCGTGATATTATTTGTTTTTATTATAACCTATTTTATAAGAGTAAGTAAAATATTTTTAGGCAGAAAATAACATATTTGAGTATATAAATAATATTATTCCGTGTTATAATATGTTTATAGAGTGTTAAATTTTAAACCTCACTATTTTATAGGTTTTTTGGTACCATTTGAGTGATATAATAATATGATGAATATAGGTTGTATTTATGTAACATAGTGTAATATCTTATCGTCATTATTATTAAAGGAGGAATTTTATTTTTTAAATTAAACCGCAATAAGAGGAATGGGAGAGCCATATGAAGCGAATTTTATTAATAGGAATTGTAGGTGTAATAATTTTTAGTTTTTCTGCATGCAGCAATTTATCTAGTATATATAATAGAGAAGATGCTCAAAAAGTAAATGTTGGTAGTAACATAACTCCGCATCCAAAAGAAAAAAAACCGGTATCACCACCTAGAAGCATTCTTAAGGCAGGGGATAAGGGGAATGATGTAAAAGATATTCAAAAGAAACTTAAAAAATTTGGTTACACTGTAAATGAAGATGGGGATTTTGGGGAACAGACAGTATATGCTGTGATGGACTTTCAGCACAAACATGATCTTACTACAGATGGAATAGTAAGTGGGGTCACGTTGAAAGATTTGAAAAAGAAGCCTACTCCAGATGTAATGTACAAGCCCACAGCAGAAATAGTGTCTAATTTTAATTCAGCTTATTCGGAAGGTATAGTAAATAAGTTGGATACTCAGAGCTATACTGATTATTATGTTATGGTCAGTACATCAGAACAGATGGTATACATTTTTAATGGAAGCATCCATAAATGGAGACTGATAAATTCATTTCAGTGTGCATCAGGAACAGGCGGTACACCAACAGTTAAAGGTCAATTCTTTGTAGGGATAAAGGGTCCGCAATTTGAATCAGAAAATGGAGCCATACTTAAATATTTTACACAATTTCAGGGGAATTATTTATTTCACAGTGTTTTATTTGATAAAAACGGAAATCTGGTAGATGGTACTCTTGGGAAATCTGCTTCCCATGGTTGTATAAGACTAGCTCTTGAAAATGCAAAATATATTTACGATAATGTCCCTATAGGTTCAGGAATCTTGATACAATGAAAATATTTATTAGCTCATGAAAGAAATGAGAAACTTTGTTTCAAGTTTCTTTCATTTTTTTATATCTGAATGTAAGATGATACATGATCCCTCATTTTTTTATTGACCGAGAGATTGGGTTGTATTACAATATAATTAACCTACTATGTAGTGCAATGTAGATTAAATATTGAATTTGGAAAGTAGGGAAATACATGTTCGATAAGTCTCAACTTATGAGAGGAACTCTGGAAGGCTGCATATTGAAGATAATAAGTTTAAAAATTACCTATGGATATGAAATTATGGTATCACTTAGAAATTATGGATTTAGTGAGATAAAAGAGGGTACAATTTATCCTCTGCTTATAAGGTTGGAGAAGAAAAATTTAATTTTCGGAAAATTCCAGCCTTCACCTTTAGGACCGAGCAGAAAATACTATATTATAACGAAAAAGGGAAGAGAGGAATTAAAAAGTTTTGAAATATATTGGAATAATGTTTCAAGTATAGTGAAAAAAATATTATGTTTGGAGGGTGAATAATGGTAAATCAATTGAAAAAACTCCGCAGATAAAATAATTTAAGAGACAAACAACTATCAGTAGAAAATAACCTGGTGATAATGGATATAGTATGTTACCTTAGATCTTCGAATCTGTTTTTCAATTGATATAATGAATATTTTCAAAGGACAATTTCAACTTCAAATTACACTGGGATTTGTACTTTCAACTATATTTATTGTAATTTTTGCTGTGTATGCATGTCAGTGGATTACAAAAAAATCCTTTGAATTGTATTATACAAAGACAAAAGTGTTATTTGTGCTTGGATCTGTGGTGATGTTTTCAATTATAGCTATGATAAAAATATTCACTGAAAAGTATGTTTTATTTTCTGTAAATTTTTTGTATCCTCTTGTAATTTTATGCATTATCTTGACTTTCATAGTATATTTGGATAACAAGCATGTAAAACAAATAGTTAAGACTTATAAAAAAATTGTAATGAAATATAATATTTATTTATATATTTGATTT
>NZ_FXYI02000053.1:0-18804 GCF_900184915.1 Clostridium sp. HV4-5-A1G
GTATTATAGTATTTTAGTACTAAATTCTGTTTTTATATTTATCGATAAAAAACTTTTAATAAAATTTTTATTAATTTTATTACTTCATGATATAATAAAAGTAAAGAAATAAATTTTAACTATAATTCAGGCAATTAAACATGATAATTGTGAATGGAGGTGTATAAATGTGAATATGGATTTTAGCCTTAATTTAACTCAAGAACAGAAGTTGATTATGACTCAAGAAATGCAGCTATCTGTGAAGCTGCTTCAAATGTCAAGTTTTGAACTTCAAGAATATGTAGAAAAAGAAATTCAAGAAAATCCGGTACTTGATGTTAAAGAATCCAATGCCAATAATAACGAAATGGAAAAAGATAAATTGGATTATAGGGAAATTATAAAAAATCTTGATTTTGACAATTACAGCCATCACAGTTATGAAAAAAGTGATGATGAGGAGATATCCCCATTTAATTTTATTTCTGAAAAAAAGTCTTTGAAGGAATATCTAAAAGGTCAGGTGAGGGATCTTGATGAAAATAATTATGTAAAGGCAATATGTCTGTATATTATAGAAAATATAGATGATAGAGGATACTTAGTGCTGGAAAATGGAGAAATAGAAGAGGAACTTAAGATTTCAAAAGATCTGGCAGCATACTGTGTAAACGTAATACAAGCCCTTGAGCCTTGTGGAATAGGGGCAAGAAATTTAGCGGAGTGTTTAAAAATACAGATAAGACAGAAGGGAATAGAGGATGAAAGGATATCTATAATAGTGGATAGATATCTTGAGATGATAGCGGAAAATAAATACAATGTTATAGCAAGAGAATTGAATATAGATGTAAAACAAGCTCAAGAATATGGGGATTTAATAAAGACTCTCGATCCGAAACCCTCCAGGGGATTCTATACCGGGGAGGATGTAAAATATATAGTACCGGATGCATATATAAGAAAAATTGATAATGAATATTATATAATTATGAATGATGATTTAACCCCAAAATTGACTATAAACTCAATGTATAAGGACATAATCAATAATGAAAACGATAAAGATGCAGTGAGTTATGTAAAAGAAAAATTAAATAGTGCACTGTTTTTGATGAAAAGTATACAGCATAGAAAAAGTACTATATATAGAGTACTTGAAAAAATATTGGAAAAACAAAGGGATTATTTTGACTATGGTGAGAGATATCTGAAACCCATGACTTTGAAAGAAATAGCAGACAGTATGAATATGCATGAGTCCACTATAAGCAGGGCTATAAGGGATAAATATATATATACCAGCAAGGGAACAATAAAAATAAAAGCTCTATTTACTACTGGAATAATAAGCGGATTTAATGGAGAAAATGTATCGGCGCTTATTATTAAAAATAAAATTAAGAAAATGATAGATGAAGAAGATAGGAAAAAACCATTGTCGGATCAAAAAATATGTGATCTGATAAATGAGCATGGTATGAATATTTCCAGGAGAACTGTTGCAAAATATAGAGAAGATATGGGTATAAAATCATCGAAGGGGAGAAAAAGATTTTAATTCTCCCTGTGTTATATGTTATTAAAAATAATGGTAATTTTTTTTAAAATACTATTTAAAAAAATCCATATATTTTTTATAATATTAGTGGGACAATTTATGAAATAGTGGGACAATTTAAAGCCCGGAGGTGTAATGTTGGAAGACATACTTAAATTTCAACAAAAAATAGTACCTGAATTAATAGGATTATTAAAAAAAAGATATGATATTTTAAGAACTATATACTATAACCAGCCTGTTGGAAGAAGAGTACTGGCAAATAATTTGGGCATTGGAGAGAGAATAGTTAGAGCAGAAATAAATTTTTTGAGGGCTCAAGGTTTTATTGAAATAAATGCTCCAGGTATGACGGTGACAGTAGAAGGTGAAGAAATTATCAACAAGCTTAAAGATTTCATACGTGAGTTGAGAGGATTGTCTGAGATTGAGAAGTTTATAAAAGATAATCTTGAACTGAAAGATATTATAATTGTACCAGGAGATTGTGACAAAGATAAAACCGTGGTGAATGAAATAGGAAGAACTGCTGCAAATTATTTTAAAAGCATAGTAAAGGACAATGATATAATTGCGCTTACAGGCGGATCTACGGTGAAAGCTGTCATTGATAATATTACTGAAGCTTCCAACTTAAAAAACGTATTGGTAGTACCAGCTAGAGGTGGTATGGGAAGAAATGTGGAAACCCAGGCAAATACCCTGTCTGCTAAATTGGCAAATAAAATTGCTGGAACGTATAAATTGCTTCATGTACCTGATAATTTGAGTGATGAAGCTGTGAAAACTATTATTAAGGAGAAAGATGTAAAAGACATAATAAAAAATATATATAATGCGGATATACTCATATATGGCATAGGAAGGGCCTATAAAATGGCAAAAAGAAGAGGGATGTCCGAGGATAAGATCGGTGAAATACAGTTAAAAGGTGCAGTAGGGGAAGCTTTTGGATATTATTTTGATAAACAGGGGAAAATAATATACTCTACTCCCAGTATAGGAATAAAGAATGAAAGAATAGGAAAAATTAAGACACTGATAGCTGTGGCAGGAGGGAGCAGTAAAGCAGAGGCCATGTTGGCCGTTGAAAGAAATAACCGTAACAGCATTTTGATTACTGACGAGGGGGCTGCCAGGCAAATTGTGAAATTTATCAAGTAATTTTAAGGATTAAAATAAATTTGCTATTAATTTAATTGTTAAATATAAATATTTAATTATTATAGGAGGAATTATGAATGGTTAAAGTTGGAATTAATGGTTTTGGGAGAATAGGAAGAAATGTATTTAAGGCACTGGTTAAGCATTATTCAAACGACCTGGAAATTGTAGGTATCAATGATTTAACTAGTGCAAAAACACTGGCACATCTTTTGAAATATGATTCTTTATATGGAAGATTTGATGGGACTGTAGAAGCAAAGGACAATTCAATAGTTGTAAATGGTAATGAAATAAAGATATTTGCAGAAAGGGATCCTAAAAATATAGATTGGGATTCATTGGGTACTGAAATAGTTATTGAGTCAACAGGTTTGTTTACTGATGCTACAAAAGCCAAAGTACATCTTGGCGGAACAGTTAAAAAAGTTTTAATATCTGCACCGGCTAAAAATGAAGATATAACGATAGTTATGGGAGTTAACGAAGAAAAATATGATGCTGCTGCGCACAATATAATTTCGAATGCTTCCTGTACTACAAACTGCTTGGCACCTTTTGCAAAAGTTTTGGATAGAGAGTTTAAAATAGTAAAAGGACTGATGACTACAGTTCATTCTTATACAGGAGATCAGAGACTGCTGGATGCTCCACATAAAGATTTAAGAAGGGCAAGAGCTGCCTGTGAATCCATGATTCCTACAACTACAGGTGCTGCAAAAGCAGTTGCTTTGGTACTTCCCCAATTGAAGGGAAAATTAAATGGATTTGCGCTTAGAGTGCCTACTCCTACAGTGTCATGTACAGATTTGGTAGCAGAAGTATCCAGAGATGTCACAGTAGAAGAGGTGAACGATGCATTTAAGAAAGCTGCTGGAACTGATATGAAAGGAATACTCGGTTATAGTGATGAACCATTGGTATCTGTAGATTACAGGGGAGACGAGAGATCCTCCATAGTGGATGGATTGTCAACTATGGTTATAGAGGGAAATATGGTGAAGGTTATTGCCTGGTATGACAATGAGTTTGGATATTCAAATAGATTGGCAGATTTGACTAAATATGTAGCTGATAGATTATAATTATTATAAGGCCTGGTTTTGTAGTTTTGACTATGAGGCCGGGCTTATTTACTATGTACTTAGTGGTAAATATAAGGTAAAATTTTAGTAAAGGAGTTGATTGCAGAATGGTTTTTAATAAAAAAACGATAGAGGACATAGATGTAAGTGGAAAGAGAGTGTTAGTAAGATGTGATTTTAATGTTCCACTAAAAGATGGCACAATAACGGATGAAAATAGATTGATTGGAGCTCTTCCAACTATAAAGTATCTGATAAGAAATGGTGCAAAAGTTATACTTTGTTCCCATCTCGGGAAGCCAAAGGGGGAACCAAAGCCTGAATTGTCGCTGGAACCAGTTGCAAAAAGGCTTTCAGAAATGCTCAAAAAACAAGTTATATTTGCAGCGGATGACAATGTAGTGGGAGAAAACGCAAAATATGCCGTCCAGGATATGAAAAGTGGAGATGTAGTATTGTTACAAAATACACGATACAGAATAGAGGAAACCAAAAATGAAGATAATTTTTCTAAAGAGCTGGCATCTCTTGCCGAAATCTTTGTGAATGATGCTTTTGGAACGGCTCATAGAGCTCATTGCTCCACAGTTGGGGTTACTAAATTTTTGAATACAGCCGTATGCGGTTATCTTATTCAAAAGGAACTTAAATTCTTGGGAGATGCAGTTGAAAATCCAACCAGACCCTTCGTTGCAATACTGGGCGGGGCTAAAATTTCAGATAAGATAAATGTAATAAATAATTTACTTGAAAAAGTGGATACCCTTATAATAGGCGGGGGTATGAGTTATACTTTTGCCAAAGCTCAGGGATATACTATAGGAAATTCCATGGTGGAAGAGGATAAAATAGAATATGCTGGAGAAATGATAGATAAAGCAAGGGTTAAAAAAGTAAAGTTACTTTTACCTGTAGACAATGTAGCGGCAGATAAGTTCGATGCAAATGCGAAACCCATTGTTACAGAAACGGAAAATATAGAGGAAGGGTATATGGGGCTGGATATTGGACCTAAAACATGTAAATTGTATGAAAATGCAATAGCAGATGCTAAAACTATAGTTTGGAATGGGCCTATGGGGGTGTTTGAATTTAAGAATTTTGCCAATGGTACCTTTGCCGTAGCTAAAGCCATGGCAGAATCAAATGCTACTACAATTATAGGTGGTGGAGACAGTGCAGCAGCTGTTAATCAATTTGGGTTTGGCAGCAGGATGACACATATATCTACTGGCGGCGGTGCTTCTCTGGAATTTTTGGAAGGGAAGGAATTGCCTGGAATAGCAGCACTTAATGATAAATAACAATGAGCGGGGATTAGAATTAAAGCTTAGTATATTTAATATTTGAACTTTGATTAAAAAGAGGAGGGTTTGATATAAATGAGAAAACCAATAATAGCTGGAAATTGGAAAATGAATAAAACCTTAGATGAGGCGTTGAAGTTGATAGAGGAATTGAAACCTCTTGTAAAGAATGCAAAATGTGATGTAGTGATATGTCCTCCGTATGTTTGTTTAAGTGAAGTAATAAAGGCAGTAAAAGGAACTAATATAAAGGTTGGGGCACAGAATATGCACTACGAGGAAAGCGGTGCCTATACCGGTGAAGTATCTCCACATATGCTTAGATCCATTGGGGCAGATTATGTTATAATTGGGCATAGTGAGAGAAGACAATATTTTGCTGAAACGGATAAGAGTATTAACAAAAAAATTAAAAAGGCCTTTGAGTATGATATGATTCCAATAGTCTGCTGTGGAGAGACATTGGATGAGAGAGAATTGAATATTACCCATGAAGTTTTGGGGAAGCAAGTAAAATTAGATCTGGCAGGTATTAAAAATGAAAAAATTGAAAAGCTGGTAGTTGCTTATGAACCCATATGGGCTATAGGAACAGGCAGAACGGCAACGGATGAACAGGCAAATGAAACCATAGGCTATATAAGAAGTGTAATAGCTTCAATGTATGGAAAAGAAACTGCGGAAAAAATAAGAATTCAATATGGTGGTTCTGTGAAACCATATACGATAAAAGCACAGATGGCACAGCCTGAGATAGATGGGGCCTTAGTTGGAGGAGCAAGCTTAAAATCAGCTGATTTTTCAGCGATAGTAAATTATTGAAAAAATTTATTTGAGCTCTTTTAAAAGTTTTGGAGGTAAAAATGAAAAAAAATCCAGTAATACTTATAATATTAGATGGTTTTGGAATTTCTGAAAAAAAAGAAGGAAATGCAGTCAGAGCAGCGTATAAACCTAATTTTGATAAATATATTAAACAATATCCTCATACTGAGTTGTCAGCAAGTGGATTGAGTGTGGGATTGCCGGAGGGTCAGATGGGCAATTCAGAAGTAGGACATTTGAATATAGGTGCGGGGAGAATAGTATATCAGGATTTATCCAGAATTACAAAATCTATAGAAGATGGAAGTTTTTTTGATAATAAATCTTTAAATAAAGCCATGGATAATGTTATTGAAAACAATTCAGATCTTCATCTGCTGGGACTTGTATCAACTGGAGGAGTACATTCTCATATGGATCATCTAAAGGGACTTCTGCAGCTTGCCAAGAGAAGGGGTATTAATAGAGTATATATTCATGCTTTTACAGATGGAAGAGATGTTCCGCCATCTTCAGCTGCCAGCTATATAAGAGATATAAGTCAATATATGGATGACATTGGAGTGGGTAAAATAGCGACAGTATCAGGCAGATATTATGCTATGGATAGAGATAAGAGATGGGAAAGGGTAAAATTGGCATACAATGCACTGGTGTATGGCAAAGGGAATAAAGCTAATAGTGCATTGGAAGCTATAGAGAATTCTTATGAAAATGGCAAGACGGATGAATTTATAGTTCCAGCTGTGATCGAGACGAAGGGAGTTCCTGTAACTACTATAAAGAATGGAGATTCTGTGATATTTTTCAACTTCAGACCGGATAGGGCAAGACAGCTTACAAGAGCCATAAATGATAATACTTTCGATGGCTTCAAAAGAGATAGACTCAATCTGGAATTTGTAACCATGACTGATTATGATGCTACTATAGAAAATGTAGATGCAGCTTTCCAGAATGAATATTACAAAAACACTCTGGGAGAATATGTGAGTAATATGGGAAAAAATCAATTGAGAATAGCGGAAACCGAAAAGTATGCACATGTTACTTTCTTTTTCAATGGAGGAGTTGAAGTGCCAAATAGGAATGAAGACAGGGTGCTTATACCTTCACCTAAAGTTGCCACTTATGATTTAAAGCCTGAAATGAGTGCTAGAGAAGTTACAGCTCAATTATTAGATAGATTAGATATGGATAAATACGATATGATAATATTGAATTTTGCAAATCCAGATATGGTAGGGCATACAGGAGTTTTTGAGGCGGCTAAAGCGGCCATAGAAGCGGTAGATGAATGTCTGGGCAAAATTGTGAATAAAGTATTAGAGAAAGATGGAACTGTATTTATAACTGCAGATCATGGGAATTCTGAACAGATGATAGATTATTCTACACAAAAGCCTATGACAGCTCATACCACTAATAAGGTACCGTTTGTATATATATCAAAAAATACAAATCCCTTAAGGAAAGATGGCATATTAGCTGATATTGCACCTACGATGCTAGAAATTATGGGACTTGAAAAACCTGAAGAAATGACAGGTAAAAGTCTTATTTTGAAATAATATGTTTATTTGAAAGGAGTTGAGAAGGCCATTATTTTTCATAATGGCTGGTGTTTATGAAAAATTATATAGAAATAGTGGATGTAACGGCAAGACAAATACTTGATTCAAGATCAAATCCTACTGTAGAAGTAGAAGTTGTACTGGAGGATGGCACTATGGGAAAAGCAGCAGTACCGTCTGGGGCATCTACAGGAGAGTTTGAAGCTGTAGAACTCAGGGATGGAGAGACTGAGAAGTACAAAGGGAAAGGTGTACTAAAAGCTGTAGATAATGTGAACAATTACATAGCAGAAGAACTTATAGGGATGAATTCATTTGATCAGGTGTTGATAGATAAAACAATGATAGAATTGGACGGAACTGATAATAAAGGGAAATTAGGGGCCAATGCCATGCTTGGCGTATCTCTTGCATGTGCGAGAGCTGCAGCTGAATATTTGGGATTAAGTCTTTATCAATATATAGGAGGGGTAAATGCAAAAGTTCTTCCTGTACCGATGATGAATATATTAAATGGAGGGAAACATGCAGATAACAATGTAGACCTTCAGGAGTTCATGATAATGCCTGCAGGGGCACCAAGTTTTAGTGAGGCTCTTAGAATGGGTTCAGAAGTTTATCATACGTTAAAATCCATATTAAAATCTAAAGGGTATGACACCGGAGTGGGTGATGAGGGTGGATTTGCTCCAAATTTAAAATCCAATGAAGAGGCAATACAAGTTATAGTTGAGGCCATACAAAAAGCTGGATACAGGCCGGGAAAAGATATATATATAGCATTGGACCCTGCTTCATCTGAATTCTATGAAGATGGAAAATATAATCTAAAAAGCGAGGGAAAAGTTTTAACTCCTGAAGAAATGGTGAATTTCTATGTTGAAATTACGGAGAAATATCCTGTGATTTCACTGGAGGATGGAATGGCTGAAGAAGATTGGGAAGGATGGGCAATGCTTACTGAAAAATTGGGAAATAAAATACAATTGGTGGGTGATGACCTTTTTGTAACAAATACTAAGA
Source organism: Clostridium sp. HV4-5-A1G (assembly GCF_900184915.1). Classification (NCBI taxonomy): domain Bacteria; kingdom Bacillati; phylum Bacillota; class Clostridia; order Eubacteriales; family Clostridiaceae; genus Clostridium; species Clostridium sp. HV4-5-A1G. The sequence goes on from NZ_FXYI02000053.1 coordinate 8,522, forward strand.
GGCTGAAAAAGGGCATATCTAAAAAGGTTGCAAATTCTATACTTATAAAATTAAATCAGATAGGAACCCTTACAGAAACATTAAATGCCATAGAAATGGCAGAAAGAGCCGGTTATACTGCAGTGGTATCCCATAGATCCGGTGAAACAGAGGATACAACTATTGCGGATCTGGTGGTAGCAGTAAATGCAGGTCAGATAAAAACCGGGGCTCCAGCCAGAAGTGAGAGGGTGGCAAAATACAATCAACTTTTAAGAATAGAAGAGGAATTAGGAGAAGCAGCTGAGTATAGAGGATTGGATGCACTTTATAGTATCAGGTAATTTTTAGGGACGGTGGAGTTTGATTATAAGTGTCTGGACTTCACCGTTTAAGTTTTTATAAATTGAAATTAGTATTTATATATGTTAATATTAAATGTATGTAGATTCAGGAAGATAATACTTTGCATGTACTGGCAGGAGGTGAAGGGCCATGAATATTTTTTTAATGATTTTACAATTGATAATAGGAATTATGCTTGTGGCGGTAGTTCTTATGCAGCCAGGAAAAACCAATGGACTAAGTGGTTTCATATCTGGAGGTGTAGCTGAAAGCTTTTATTCAAGAAATAAGTCCAGGACATCAGAAGCCATGCTGTCCAGATTAACTGTTTTTTTGGCTATAGTATTTGCAGTTATATGTATAATTCAAAATTTAATGAAATAGCTATATTTGAAGGGAGTTTATATGAATAGAGTATGATTTACTCTATTTATTTTTTATAGAGATTTAAATACATTTGTTCTTAATATTGAATATTTTTTTCCTTTAATGTCAATATAATAAAAGGTGGTGAAAAGATGAATATAAAAGAAGCAATTATAAATTTTATGAAAGAACAAGCATACAAGCCTATGACAGTAAAAGAATTGAGAAAAGTATTTTGTATAAAGAAGAGTGAAATAGAGGATTTTAAAAAAATTGTAGATCAGCTGGAAAAGGAAGGATCGGTAATTAGAACACGTACAAATAGATATGGATTACCTGACAAAATGGGGCTTGTTACGGGTAGATTTCAGGGTCACCAAAAGGGGTATGGGTTTGTTATACCGGATAATGAAAGAATGGATGTATTTGTATCTTCTTCTTTCTTGAATGGTGCCATGAATGGAGATAAAGTTGTAGTCAAAGTAACTAAAGAGGAGAATAACGGAAAAAAGTGTGAGGGCGAAATAATAAGAATACTTGAAAGAGCAAATAAGACAATAATAGGTACTTTTGAAGATAGTAAAAATTTCGGCTTTGTTGTTCCAGAGGAAAAGCGTATATGTCAGGATGTATTTATACCTAAAGAGTGTAAAAAAGGTGCAAAAACAGGAGATATAGTGACTGTTCAAGTGACCAAGTGGTCTGATAATAGAAGGAATCCAGAGGGAAAAATAATAGATATTTTAGGCAAAAGAGGAGAAAAGGGAATAGACATATTGACTATAATAAAGAAAAATAATCTTCCGGAAGAATTCCCGGCAAAGGTTTTGTCCTATGCAGAAAATATACCTGTGGAAATACCTAAGAGTGAATATAAAAGAAGAGTTGATCTGAGAAATGTCATTACAGTCACTATAGATGGTGAAGATGCTAAAGATTTAGATGATGCTGTATCTTTAAGAAAGCTTGAAAATGGCAATTATTATCTAGGAGTTCACATAGCTGATGTATCACATTATGTGAATGAAAAAAGTCCTCTGGATAAAGAAGCGTTAAAAAGAGGAAATTCAGTATATCTTATAGACAGAGTTATACCAATGCTTCCACGAAAATTATCCAATGGCATCTGCAGTTTAAATCCCAATGAAGATAGGTTGACTTTAAGCTGTCTTATGGAAATAGATAGAAAAGGAAAAGTATTAAAACATAATATTGTAGAGAGCATAATAAGAAGCAATGAGAGGATGACCTATACAGCTGTCACTAAAATACTTAAAAATGAGGATGCAGAAGTTATAAAAAGGTATGATTATCTTGTAGATACATTTAAACTCATGGAAGAACTTTGCAGGATCTTAAATAGAAAAAGAAAGATAAGGGGTGCTATAGACTTTGACTTTGAAGAATGTAAAATAACGCTGGATTCATTGGGAGTACCCGTAAAAATTGAACCCTATGAGAGGGGGATATCAAATAGAATAATAGAAGAATTTATGTTAGTATGTAATGAGACCATAGCAGAGCATATGTTTTGGACTAGTATACCCTTTGTATACAGAATACATGAGGATCCAGATGAGGAAAAATTAATGCGTTTTAACGAGTTTGTCCATAATCTGGGTTATGCAGTTAAGTGGGGGCAGGAAATTCATCCTAAGGCTCTTCAGGATATTATAGAAAAAGTAAGGGGGAAGAAGGAGGAAACAGTGGTAAGTACACTGCTGCTTCGTTCTATGAAACAGGCCAGATATTCACCAGAATGTGTAGGCCATTTTGGACTGGCAGCCAGGTATTACTGCCATTTTACTTCACCCATAAGAAGATACCCTGATTTAATTATTCACAGGATAATTAAGGAGTTTATAAATGGGAAGTTAAATGAAATCAGAATAAAAAAGTTAGCTAAAGAAGTTGAGTATGCATCAAGACAGTCTTCTGATACAGAGAGATTGGCTCAAGATGCTGAGAGAGAAGTAGACGATCTTAAAAAGGCAGAGTATATGAGCAAGAGAATCGGCGAAGAATATGATGGTATAGTATCTTCAGTTACTAATTTTGGGATGTTTGTTGAACTTCCAAATACAGTTGAAGGACTGATTCATATTAGCACTTTAGAGGATGATTATTATCTATATGATGAAAAGCATCTGAGCCTCATGGGGGAAAAAACCAGGAATATATACAAATTGGGAGATGAAGTGAAAATTCGTGTGTTAAAAGTGGATATGTTCGCACACGAAATATATTTCGAATTAGTAGGAAGAAACAGTTTAGATAAAAATTGAACACTGAAATAAAAGGGGGATTGTGATATTATCATGCTTAAAAAAAAGTCCAGTAATAAAACTCTTGCTGAAAATAGAAAGGCGAGACATGACTATTTTATTGAAGAGACTATAGAAGCTGGAATAGAATTGGTTGGAACGGAAGTCAAATCTATAAGAGAGGGCAAGTCCAATTTAAAAGATAGCTATGGAGAAATAAGAAATGGAGAAATATTTATAAGGAATATGCACATAAGTCCCTATGATAAAGGAAGTATTTTTAATAAAGATCCTTTAAGAGACAGAAAATTACTTCTTCATAAGAAAGAAATAATGAAATTGGCTGGATACACTACCCAGCAGGGATATACACTTGTTCCATTATCTCTTTACCTTAAACATGGAAGGGTGAAGGTAAATTTAGCAGTTGTAAAGGGGAAGAAAAATTACGACAAAAGAAATGCACTTTTAGAGAAAGCAGCCAAGAGAGATATAGACAGGCAGATGAAACAAAAGTATAGATAGGAGATCAAGTGATTCTCGAGTTCAGGTTAGCTTTTTGTTTTATAAGATATCTGAGGGATACCTTAAATAGAGATTTAGGTGAAAATATTCATATTTAAAGTGAATGGTACAGGAAAAGCTGTGAACTGCTCAGTATCCCTCATTGTACAATATATAACCAACCTAGAGTTTAAGAATTTTTGGGTACGGTTTTCCAGTCGTCTAAAAATCTTTGAATTCCTATATCAGTTAGAGGATGTTTAATCATTTGCATTAAAACTTTATAGGGAATTGTTGCAATGTCTGATCCTGCTTTTGCAGCATTTATAACATGGAGAGGTCCTCTTATGCTGGCTGAGATAATTTTTGTGGTGATATTGTGAAGCTTAAATATGGGAACTATCTCTTCTATGAGTTCAATTCCGTTTATTCCAATGTCATCTAATCTGCCCAAGAAAGGACTTACGTAAGTTGCACCGGCCCTTGCAGCAAGTAATGCCTGGCAGGCAGAGAAAACCAATGTTATGTTGGTTTTTATATCGATTTTTGAAAGAATCTTTACAGCTTTTAAACCTTCAGAGGTCATGGGAATTTTTACTACTATATTCCTGTGTATTTTAGCTAATTCTTTAGCTTCTTCTACCATTTTATCAGCCTCGAGACTTATAACTTCTGCACTTATGGGACCATCTATTATGGTGGTTATTTCTTTTACAACTTCCCTGAAATTTCTACCTTCCCTTGCAATTAAAGAAGGATTTGTAGTAACCCCACAGATTACACCCATTTCATTGGCCTTTCGTATTTCATCTACGTTGGCAGTATCTATAAATAATTTCATATTTTCAAACCTCCTTGAAATCAATGAATAATAGATCTAGAAATCATAATTATCTTCCAATAAATTACTAAGTTCGTTATTATTGAGTACATCTAATTCATCTTCCTTTTCTTTACTATCTGTATCTAGATCAATAATAACACTTCTTTTTTTATTTCTTGATAATTTTCTTTTATTTTTATCCTCTAAAGCTATCTTTATTAAATTTATTGATTCTGTAGGAGTTTCACATCCTCCAAGAATTACTATATTATTTTTCTTATTATATGTTATATATGTACTTCTATAAACTTCAAATAATTTAGTCACTTCATATGGATCATACCCGTCAATTTTTAAATTGATCCCCAAATAATCACAATCATATACATCTGGTTGAACAAACACACTATTTTTTATTGCCAGATCAACAGCAGTTTTAACATCTTTTAACCCATCATACAATTTTAAAATAAGTCCTGACCCATCTGCTGTATTTATTTTGAATGAATCTTTATTATCAATGGTACCATAGGCATGGATACCTATTATGTTATATGCCAGATCCAAGCTTTCAATTACTTCATTATTAATTTCTTTATACGTGTTCCTTTTATTATTATCTACAAATTTAACGTCATTTATTAAATCCATTATACTATTTATATCATTCCAACATTCCAGTGTATTTTTAAATGCTAACTCGTCTTCTTTTAAACTGGGTAAAATAGCCACTACATTTATTTTAGAATTTGGTAACACTTTTTTTACTATTTGTACAAAGGTTTTTATTGCCCCAGAACCTGTCCCTCCAGCCATAGTTGTAAGTACTACAACCACTTCTGTCAAAGGGTATTTGCTCAATAATGTTCCTATAGCATTAGCATTATCTTTTATCATTTCTTTGGATTTAGATCTGTCTCTTCCTGAACCATCTGTTCCTGGGTACAAATATACATTTTTTGTCATATCTGCATTTTTTAATGGTTTAATATCAAATAAACTGCTATTTATAAATAATCCATTGTATCTTGGATTCCTGTTTAGTAATCCATCTACAATGTTCCCAGCACCTTGACCTAGTGAAACCAATAACATTTTGCCTTTTTCCATAATTAATCACCCTTAGTATATTTTATATATATATTATCGAAAAAAGTCAGAGTAACATTATATTTTTTAAACTAATAATATTTTTTACTTAAGCTTATCTTCTAGTTGCTCGAAAAAAGAAAAAGGGGGATTAATTATTATGGATAATAAAGATAAATATATAGATACACAAAAAGTTGATCATAGAATTCAAAATAAGAAAAGAGGCGAAATACTGTACTATTCTATTGATCAGGTTGCTAATCTGTTGAATGAAAATATTAATAACATAAAATATTATACAAATATATTTGACGATCTTCTAAAAATTCAAATAGTAGATAAAGAATTGCGTTATACTGATGCTGATATCGATAAATTAGAGTTTTTGATAAAATTAAAAAATAGGGGCATGTCTCTTAAAGAAATTCAAGATTATTATAGCAAATTACCTTTGAATGATAATGAAGTTCAGCATCCAGGAAGTAATTTATTATCTGTTGAAGAACTTATTGATTCAATTAAAGAAGAACAACGAATTCAATTTGATAATTTTAAAATTCAGTTAAATGATGATATACAAAAGGTCAATTTATTATATATTAAAAATATTACCTCAGCAATTATTGAGGCTCAAAATAAAAGCCTTGATAAATTCAAACAGGATTTATTTGAGGAAATTAAAGAATATCTAAATTCTAAATTTGATAAAATTGATGAAATTAACTTAGATTTACACAACCAGTTTATTGACAAGATGACAAAATTTATATCTAAAAAAATTGATAGTAAAAATGACGAATTAAAACTTAATTTACAAGATAATTTTAATGGATTTTTTCAATCATGTTTAACTAATAGTGAACATTTAATAAAGGAAGTTAAAGGTTTTAAAAAAGTTATAAAGGATGCGTATTATACTCAATACCAAGTAGAAATGGATAATGCCAATAAAGGATTTTTGAATAAGTTATTTCAAATATTTAAATTCAGATAAAATTTAAAGAGATTAATTTTTTATATTCTTGTCCTAATAAAGAGAAAAATTTTAAACATTTTTAGTAGTATGGCGAAAAAATGTATGTCAAATAGTTTTTAGATATTGATATGTATGGTGGAGGCGAGGAGAATCGAACTCCTGTCCGAAAATGGAAACATTTGAGCATCTCCGAGTGCAGTCCCTAGTTTGACATTCCCTCCTTCAGACGCTTAAGGACAGGCTTCTGAATTCAGTAGCTTCATAATTTCCGTTTCCAGGTCAAAGCTTTGCTGGACTCGGTACCCCGCTGTCGGCGCCAGACACTGGAGCGCGGGAAATCCAGGCTGACGGCTAGCAGACTATGCTGCTAAAGCTAAATTTTCGTTATTATTTGCGTTTAAATTTAATCCCATAGTTTTTTAACGCGGGTCCACAGGTTCCCTCGACTCGCTTCTCAAACACATCTCATCCCCGTCGAAACCATTGCGCCCCCAGGTTATAAGATATATTGCTCTAATACTGCATACAGCAACAAACTGATGCAGTATTAAATTATATCATCTAACCTTCAATAAGTCAACTTAAAAATTTTATATTCATATTAAAAATGATGCAAATATAGTAGTTACCACTAAGCCTATTATAACTGGTATTAGATTTCTTTTGGCAAGTTCAAAGGGATTTACCTTACATATAGCTGCAACAGGTATTACAGCCCAGGGAATTATAGTTCCGCCTCCAACCCATATACCTGCTATTTGGCCCATAGCTGTCAATGTAGATACACCGCCTCCTATTGCTGTGGAAAATAATTTTGCTATAGATCCTACTAGTGGTATACCTGAAAACCCTGAACCGTCCAGTCCCGTTATAGCACCAACCGCAGTTAAAGTACCAGATGCCAGAAGAGGATTGGCAGGCGCTATATTTGAGAAAGCTACTCCCAGGTCATTGACAATGCCGTTAGAGGATGCAGGAAGTACCTTTCCAAATATTTCAGTGAAAGCTGAATCTCCGAGGTAAAAAAAGGCTGCTATAGGAATGACTATACCAAATATTTTGAATCCGAATATAAGGCCGTCTACAATATGAGAGGTGATTTTTTCGAGACATCTTTTACGGTAAGCTATAATTGAAATCAAGCTCAAAATGAACACAGCAGTTCCACCTATTAAAGCTGTTGCATCTCCTCCCTGAAGTTTGAATATATACATAAGTACTATATCCGACAGAAATATAGCTATTGTCAATATGGTCAGTAATTTTCTCAAAAAACGTGGTATGACAATAGTGTTTTTTTCTCTTTCCATTATCATTTCTTCTTTTTGAAAGCTCATGTCTATATTTCCATTTTTCATATCTCTTCTCAGCATATAAAAAGCTGTGATTGTAGTGACTGCTCCCATTATTATGGTTAAAGGTATACTTGCAGATATAACACTGGAAACTTTTATTCCTGCCGCATCAGCTGTGAGTTTTGGAGCTGCTTGTATTATGAAATCACTGGACAGAGCTATACCATGGCCAAATAAGTTCATGGCTACTGCAGCACCTATAGGCGGAAGACCTACTTTTTTAGCTATAGGTAAGAATAATGCTCCTATTAAGGCTACAGCAGGAGATGGCCAGAAAAACCAGGACAGGGCCATCATGATGATGCCTATAATCCAATAGCACATCCAATAGGATTTCATTATTTTTTTAAAGGGAGATACCAGTTCTTTATTTATTCCAACGACAACCATAACGTTGCTCATAGCGGTTATTATAGATATTATAAAAATCGTAGGCATAAGCTCTTTAGTAGCATAGACAAAACTGTTAAAAATCCCCATGACGGATTTAGGTATGGAATTTGTTGCAAATATGCCCAATATGAAAATCCCAATTATGCATATAAGTGATATGTCTCGTTTAAATGCCATGGCTATAATTATTATGAAAATAAAAATTATATAGATGTAGTGTAGGTTTGTCAGTAAAATGTTCATACATGACCTCCGCATAAAATGAGTATATTATCAATTTATGCAGAAAAATTTTTTGGGGTGATTAAAAATTTTTTAATTTGCTAAATATGAATCTTTAATAACATGGTGTTTTAGAATTAAAAGAAAAAGCCACCAGTTAAAAGCTGGTGGAAATTTATTATAAAATGAGTAATAAAGAATAATTCAATATGGTCTTACAACTTTAATTATTTTACAGCTAAATTCTTTACAATAGCTTTTTCAAATATTTCAAGACCTGCATTGACCTGCTCGTCAGTCATACAAAGCGGAGCTAATAGTCTGATAACATTTCCATAAGTACCTGCATTTTCAAGTATCAAACCCATTTTAGCTGCATCGCTAATTATTGCACTAACTATTGCTGGATTTGGTGTCTTAGATTTTTTGTCAGTTACGAATTCAATGCCGATCATTGAACCAATACCTCTTACATCTCCAACTACATCGTATTTTTCTTTCCATTGGTTATATCCTTCTGTTATTTTGGAACCTATTTTAAGTGCTTTTCCTGGAAAATCTTCTCTTTCCATGATTTCGATAACTTTTAATGCTGCTGCACAACCAAGTGGGTTTCCGCCATAAGTACCACCTATTGTACCTGATGGTACTCCATCAAATATTTCCTTTCTAGCTGTGATTGCACTCATTGGAACACCGCAGGCTATTGATTTAGCCATTGTGATGATATCTGGTTCGCAACCTGCTTCTTTCCAATAATCTGAAACGAACATTCTTCCCGATCTGGAGAAGCCGCTTTGAACTTCATCAGCTATGAGCATTATCCCATTTTCGTCACATATTTTTCTAACTTCTTTAACCCATTCAATGGGAGCTGGAACAAACCCACCTTCACCTTGTATTGGCTCAACAACTATAGCAGCACAATAATCAGCTGGAGTTAATTCGATAAGTGCATTTTTTAATTTGCCTATATAGTAATCGATGGCATCTGATTCTGTCATTCCTTCTGGTCTTCTATAGAGGTAAGGGAATTCCACTCTGTATATGCCGTCTGGGAAAGGTCCCTGAGCAATAGCATAACTTTTTTTACCAGTCATAGCCATTGTATAGTTTGTTCTTCCGTGGAAGGCACCTGAAAAGACTATTATGTTTGGCCTTTTTGTGAAAGCTTTAGCGATTTTTACAGCGTTTTCATCAGCTTCTGATCCGCTATTGATAAACATGGTATTTCTAACAGTACCTTTTACCGGCACGATTTTATTTAGTTTTTCTGCCAGTGAAACATAACCTTCATGAGTAGTAATGTTAAACATTGCATGACAAAATTTATCAGCTTGTTTCTTGATAGCATCAATAACTTCAGGATTACTGTAACCAAGGTTAGTTACTCCTACCCCGCCAACCCAGTCAAGGAACTTGTTTCCATCTGGATCCTCGAACATTGCACCTTCTGCCCTAGACATAACAGCAGGATAACCGCATTTGATTGCAGCTGCACATGCAGCTGATCTTCTATCTATAATAGCCTGCCCCTTAGGTCCAGGGAGTGTTTTAGTGATAATTTTTGGTAGTTCATTTGATAATTTCATTTTTTAGACTCTCCTTAAAAATTTATATACTTTTACTTTTAATTTTGCATCTGATGATAAGAAATTATTGTAGGTAATAAAAATGTCTACTAAAAAAGAGAAATATAAGTATGGTTAAATTTTAAATGTGAATGCATTCACTAATGTTTATGAGCAAAAAGAATGCCAAAAAAGGAAAAGTCTAAATATTTAGGCTTTTGTAGTAATTAAAGAATTTAAGATCACGAAAAATTGATATCTTAAGAAAATAAAATTCAATTATGAATAAAAATTTTATTGCCTTCAGCGAATTGGGAATGAGCCACAAATATTTAATCAATTATTTAATCAATCTATTCATTTATGAAAATGAATATTCATTTGTGAATAAAT
>NZ_FXYI02000054.1:0-18663 GCF_900184915.1 Clostridium sp. HV4-5-A1G
TATATAGATAATATTTTATGGCTTATTAAAAAGAAAATAAAAAACCCTAAGGAAATATTATAAAAATATCTCCCGGGCTTTTATCCTTCCGTGTACACAACTAAATGTGCGTTCTCTCTCGGACCAGCCAGCTGCAAACTGCGGAACCCTAGAAAACTCAAATATATAAAATTTCTTGTAACCTATAAGTTGCAACTTATAAATTTAATTTAGCATAATAGTTGATTTAAATCAAGTCAATATTTTTTCTTCTATGACTCTCAGTATCTCATATATAAACCATTTTCTTTCATATTACTTAAAATTATATTTTCATAACATACTTATTGATATTCCTAAAACTATCTTTTCTTCACGTTATCTTTTGATATTTCTACTCTTCGTACCGGCTTAGAGCTGAAGCTCGAGATGAATGCCCAGAAAAACAAGGTGGTCAGCGCAGGAAGTGCATAAAGTTACGGAGAACATGAAGGTTTACATCCGTGGATGGAATTGAACAACCCTGTACTAAACAGTACGCACGAATTGTGTGAGAGGCGGCTGCTCAACGAATGGGCAGCTTCCTACTCGATTGCTGATAAGCCTTGCAAGAAAATATTCATTTAATATTATGTCAACAAATGCGAGGCAGTAGTTCTCCACCTGGCTGAGGCAGAAGCGTCTGTGAACCAATGGCTGTTTTCATAATTACCTTGCCGGGCATATCAGAGGTAACCTCACCGATAATTGCGGCATTCTTCGAATAAGGGCAACCGTGAAGTGTCTCAATGACCGACAGAGCCTCTTCCTTTGGTACAAATACTACAAGCCTGCCCTCGCAGGCCAGATACAGAGGTTCCAGCCCAAGCATGCCGCAGATACCGGACACCTCTCCGGCAACCGGGATCTTTTCAGCATCCAGACGTATTCCAACACCACTCTGTCCTGCGATCTCATACAGCACTGTACCGACACCGCCTCGTGTGGCGTCACGGATAACATGAATATTCTTAGTGGTATTGAACATTTGTTTAACCGTATCCCACAGAGGAGCGCAATCACTTGTGATGTTTGCATCAATGCCGAACTCATCCCTGGCAAGCAGAATTGCACAACCGTGCCGCCCTATATCACCGGTTACGATAACGGCGTCACCCTGCCGGGCCAGCTTTCCTGAAGGATTCGCACCCGCCAATATCCGACCAATTCCGGTAGTGGTAATAAAAATATTGTCCACCTGACCTTTTCCCGTCACCTTGGTATCGCCGGCCACAATCTTCACGCCGGCTTCCTTCGCCGTCTTTTCCATCGCCTCCGCAATTTGCTCCAGTTTTTCCATCGGAAATCCCTCTTCAATTACAAAGGCACAGGATAGGTAAAGCGGTTTTGCGCCCATGCAGGACAAATCGTTGACTGTTCCGCATATACTGAGTTTTCCGATGTTCCCACCTGGAAACTCATAGGGTGAAACGATAAAACCGTCCGTAGTAAATGCAATCTTCCCTGATTCTATTGGCAGGACCGCCGCGTCATCTGCAGTTAAATCCGGATTAGAAAAATGAACCTTAAATATCTGATCAATCAGCTCTGACGTCTGCTTTCCGCCTGCACCGTGAGCTAGCATAACCGTTTTATACATTTAAATCTCCTCCATACTGATAATAGGCTGAGCATGCACCCTCGTTGGACACCATGCAAGCACCCACTGGATGCTGCGGTGTGCAGCCAGTCCCAAACGCTTTGCAGTCTGATGGCCTGCATTTTCCCTGAAGTACATCGCCGCAGCGGCATGCGGGGCTGCTCCTGCCAGTGATCTTCGGTAGACTGAACCGAAGCCTTGCATCAAAACCACCATACACATCTCGAAGTTTAAGACCGGAACCTTCTATCATTCCAAGCCCACGCCATTCGGCATCGCAGGGCTCCATGACTTCTTTTATAAGCTTTTGCGCAAGTACATTGCCTTCGGGCTTCACCACCCGCGGATAACAGTTCCGGAAAAATGGCTTTCCTTTCTGACTCAACTTGATCACAACAGCAAGTGCGGTAAGAAGCTCGTCCGCAGTAAAACCCGTCACGACACCGGAGATTCCCTTTTTAACAAGCTGTTCACAGACATACGTTCCGGCAATAGCGTTGACGTGTCCCGGATAGAGGAATGCGTCAGCACTGTTCTTCAGTACTTTGTAAGCATTTGGCATCGTCTTGTTGGCACCGAGGATAGTGAAATTTTTGAGGCCCGCCATTTTAGCTTTTTTGACAGCGAGACACGCTGCCGGCACTGTAGTTTCAAATCCCACTGCAAGAAAAACAACATTTTTATCCGGGTTTTTCCCAGCGTATTCAACGGCATCCAGCGGAGAATATACCATCTTGATAGCCGCACCCTTCGGCCTGGCGCCGGCTAGACTTACCTTTGATCCGGGAATGCGGATTAGATCGCCAAAAGTACAGATAACCGCACCATGATCAAGTGCGAGCATGACGGCCTCGTCGATAAATCCAACCGGCGTAACACAGACCGGACACCCGGGGCCGGAGATCAGTTCAACGGCTTCGGGCAGGATTTTCCGGATTCCCAGTCTGAAAATTTCATGGGTATGCGTGCCGCATACTTCCATAATGCGAAGATGCCGGCCATTATAAGATTCAATAATTTCCTTTGCGGATGCATTACGATTTCCCATTAAAGCGTCTCCATAATTTTACTAGTTTCATCAGCATCGCTGTCAGTAATTTTGGCAATAGCCATTCCTGCATGAACCATAACATAATCACCGGGTTCGAGATCCTCCATCAGATCTACCGATACCTTCCTTTTGGCCCCGGACATGTCAATAACCGCCGTGTCTTCATCGATGTTGACAACCTTTGCTGATATTCCTACACACATAATTCATACCTCCAATATTTGATAATATAATTCATTTAAATACATGGTTTTATTGATTTAGATGGTACATGGCGGCAACTGCCTGACCGAGCGCGATCCCGCCGTCGTTCGGAGGGATAAGACTGTGAAGCAACACAGTAAATCCATGTTCCCGCAGCCGTGAAGTACACATTCCAGTGAGGAGCCGGTTCTGGAAAACGCCGCCGCTGAGCGCACACACATCAAGCCCTGTTATATCCCGGGCCTTTTCACAACCTGCCGTAATCATTTCCGCCAAGGCAACATGGAACGTATAGGCGAGCTCTTGTGTGTCTTCACCCGAAAGCACCAAATCCGTCAGATATTTCACCAGTTCATCCGTGCAAAGCACAAACCTGTTTTTTACGGAAATCAACATTCGATGGACGGCGCCGGAAACTTTTTCCGAGGTATCCGGATACTGTTCACAGTAAGTCTCGGCGGCAAACTGGAGCGCCATTGATGCCTCACCCTCAAATGTTGAAATTCCCCTTATGCCGAGAATGGCGCTGACCGCGTCGAAAAGCCGTCCAGCACTAGTGGAAAGGACACTGTTGAGCTTCTTATCCGCCATCATCATCTGCACACGCATTACCTTTGGGCTGCACAGGCCCAGCGCGGAGATAACATCAGCTGCCTTATCTTGATATAGAGCGTAAAGCATCGAAACGGCAATACGCCATCCCTCCTGAGCCGAGACATCACCACCAATCTGCAAAAACGGGCGGATACTGCCGAGCCGTTCGAATCCGCCGTAAGACGATTTTAAAAACTCGCCTCCCCAGATGGTTCCGTCAGCCCCATAGCCAGTGCCGTCAAAAGAGACTCCGATCACATCATCTGCATAATCGTTTTCCGCCATACACGAAACAATATGAGCGTAATGATGCTGTATCTTCATGATCGGTAGGCCAAGTTCTCCCGCAATGGCCGTTGTGTTGTATCTCGGGTGCATATCGCACGCCACAATCTGCGGCTTTGCTTCAAGCAGAGTTTCCATTCTTTCAACAGATTCGCGCAGGGCACAGACGGTGCGTATGTCCGCCATATCTCCAACATAGGGGGACGGATAAAACAGTCTATTTTTCCCAATGCAAAACGTATTTTTCAGCTCGCCGCCAATACCAAGGACCTGTCCGTGAAAATCACTTGAGAGCATAAATGGCAGCGGTGAGTATCCGCGTGACCTCCGAATCATATAGGGTTTTCCCTGAAAAAAATCCATGACAGAATCGTCGGCTCTCAAGCGGATTTTCCGATCGTGCGACAAAACCACATCGCAGAATCCTGAGATTTCGTGTAAGACATCCTCATCACTTTTGCAAATCGGCGCACCCGATACGTTTCCGCTCGTCATTACCAGGCAGTCCGTCATTTGAACATCATCATCATAAGTAAAGAGCAGCATCTGTATTGGCGCATAGGGCAGCATAACTCCAACCATCGGGTTATCTGGCGCAATCTGATCGCAAAGACGGCTGACTGGCTTCTTTCTCAGAAGGATGATGGGCTTTTGGGGACCGTTCAATATTTTCTCCTGCCCAGGGAGAATCATACACTCGCGTTTTACTGTGTTCAGATCATGCAGCATAACCGCAAACGGCTTTATAGGTCTACTTTTTAGTGCACGCAGACGGTTGACGGCTCTTTCATTCGATGCGTCACAGCAGAGGTGAAAACCACCAATTCCCTTGACCGCCGCAATTTTTCCATCCATTATGGCACGTCTTGTATAGGTAATCGCATCCGCACCACGCTCCGAACGTTCAAGCAGATACACCTGAGGACCGCAGTCGTTGCAGCAAACTGGCTGTGCATCGTACCTTCTGGTTTCGGCATGGGTGTATTCATATTCGCAGGCAGGGCACATCGGGAATTCTCCCATGCTTGTGCGGACACGATCGTAGGGCATGGAATCGAGAATAGTCAGCCTCGGGCCGCAGGCAGTACAATTGATAAAAGGGTGCAGATAACGCCGATTGTTTCTGTCAAAAAGCTCCTGTTTACACTTGTCGCATGTGGCAATGTCCGGTGAAACAAAAATATCTCCAACCTCTTTTTCGCTTTCAATAATTTCAAAGCTCTCCGCAGTCTTTTCGTCAGTCTTGTTTAAATCTATCTTTAAAATCGTCGATCTCTCAGGAGGTTCGTTTTTAAGCACTTTCAAAAACGCATGAAGTGCTTTGTCCGTTCCCTGTACATGCACTTCCACGTAAGATCCCTTGTTGGCCACACTTCCCTTGATGCCGAACCGGTGGGCAATTCTGCTGACAAACGGCCGGAAGCCCACACCCTGGACAATACCGTAAATCCTGATGATCAGAGAAGACATTTTCATCAATTCACTCCCTTTCTTTATACCACCGCTTTACACGGTTCATTCTTCCAGTCTGCCGGATACTGCGAAATGCGGAAAATCAATAAATTGGCCATAATAGTGCCTGAGTGCACGTTTCAAAAAACTGTCACCGATAACCACGTTATAGCCGCCGTCTTCCACAGCAGCGGCAAACTGCCGCTCGTCCGTGAGTCTGAAGTCCCCCTTCTGCTTCAAATCATCCTTCAGCATGAACCACGATGCAACCGTCACGTCGGCATCGACACTATCAAGTATTCTATTGCGTACCGAGTTTGCCAGTATTTGCTGATGGATCACAAGCACCCGTTTTCCGGCAAGTCCTGTTAACTTTTCCTTCAGATTTTTCGAAATGAGGGGACAACCTATGGTATACGGTGTCCCGAAGGTTGATCTCAGGTATTTCGCAGTTTTAAGGCCAGCAGGAGATACAACCAGGTTTTTTTCTGCGGCAGAGGCGTGCTGTACACTGTCAAGACCGCGGCCCATTCCATAGCAAACGGCCCTGCCAAGGCCACTGTGCTCCACCGCCGAAGCCATAAGCTCCCCGGCCTGCAGGCT
The DNA here is from genome assembly GCF_900184915.1 of Clostridium sp. HV4-5-A1G. Taxonomy (NCBI): domain Bacteria; kingdom Bacillati; phylum Bacillota; class Clostridia; order Eubacteriales; family Clostridiaceae; genus Clostridium; species Clostridium sp. HV4-5-A1G. The sequence goes on from NZ_FXYI02000054.1 coordinate 5,808, forward strand.
AGAAAATTCAAGCGGTGTCACTCCCAGCACGCCGACGGTGCCGCGTTTTACCGGAAAGCCCTCCGTGGCAAAGCCCTGAAAAAGTTTCAGCATGGCGCTCTCTTCCCCCTCATCATAGAGGCTGGTCCCGCTCGTCTCAATAGTAATTGCCGGAAGTCCAGTCCTTTTCTCGGCCATGCGCTTAAGTGCACGAAAATCCGTTCCTATGACCGCCGGAACAGGTGTGCCGATAATCGCCGTAAACGCTGCGTCTATCTTTGATACGGCATCCTGCAGTTTTGTAATCAACCGTTCGTCACATCCGAGTATCGCATCCATGTCCCGCAGCCCAGCACTGAAAATGGCACTTTTTTTCTGGAACCAGCGCGGCTCATCAAAGCCGCATACGTTCCCGGTACATCCACCTGCATCACAGATCACAATAAGACTTCCAAGTTCGAAGAGTACCGATACGGCTCCGGATATATCCGGAGCGAACGGCGACAGATATTTAATCATATTCATTCAATCCTCCTTGCTAAATACTGTATCGAGCGCTTCAAAAAGTGCCGTCACACCGGCATATCCAAAGGGTTGGAGTTCCTCATTCCAGTCAACTCCGACACATCCCGGATGATAATAGGCCGCATCTTTGCCAATGACGGCGTTTACGTTCGAATCATCTGAGTCGTAATAGAGCATGGTCGGAGAAAGATTGGAATAAATTTTTGTCTGCGGACTGAGCCGTGCAATTTTTTTGAGGTAGGCAAAATTCACATCGCCCACAGTGCCGTAGATTTCGGAAACCGCGAATCCATATCGGATTAACGCCAGTGACAACTCAAAGGGGTCGGCATTTGCCCATTCACCTACCGCGAACGTGACATTGTTGTGATCACTGCGAAATTTTTCAACTGATGCGGATGCCATATTGTAATATTTTCGGTCGTCGAAGGTCACACCCAAGGCCTGACCGAAAAGATGATACTGATTGCGTATTTTGTCCAGCTGATACATCCTTGTCAGTTCAATACTCGGGATATTCAACTTTTTTTCCATGTCCAGCACGGCATGTCTCGCCTCCTGGCTCAGAACAAGATTGAAGTTCGCCTGAGCCATGGTCAAATACTCACCAAAATCCCGGCATCGGGAAATTTCACGGATCTGATGTATACCCGCCTGTCTTAGGAGAGCATACAGCTCGCAGTCGTCCCTCAGCGGCGAAAAATATCCGATGATATTCATTGCATCCGGCTTTTTAGGGACAGGTTTCAGCAGGGAATAAATGGACTGGCACACCGCGACCATGGGCGGTAGACGCCCCTCCCGTGTCAGTGCATACATATAGCATGGAATCACGGGAACTCCCGCATGCTCAGATGCCCTTTTGCATACACGTTCCATATCCGTTCCAAGCAGTGCGTCAACACAGGTAATACAGATCATGACAGCCGTTGGCACCGTATCACATGCCTCACAGACCTCCTTAACTGCATTTGGAATTTTGGTCAGATGCCGCCCTGTGACAATATCAGTTTCATCCATCGTCATGTAAAAAAATCGTTCTTCATAGCCCTTTTGGCTGAGTGCAGCTGTGTTTCTTCCGCAACAGCCCGGTGAAATAAGCAGCATTACGGAGCCTGGGATGGCCAGTCCAGCACGTTTGACGCCGAAACCCTGTGCACCCGGAGAGTTGAACGCCAGCGTTGCAGGTGAACTGTAAATCAAGTGCGTAGACGAAAGCAGCTCATCTGGTATATCGGAATACCCACGGTGCACTAGTTCTTCGGCGCTTATGTAATATGCCTTATTCATCGGTTTCTTCATCCCCAGACAATAACTCTGCCAGGTCGAAAAATTTGCAGCTTACAGGCAGTGAAGCATCCCCCTCTATGACAGTTTTCCCCATATCTTCGTATCGAATAATATCGTCACTTCTCGGAATATCCGCAACAATTGGCAGACCGACATTTAAGGCAAACGCCCGGACTTTTTCCTCCTCATGATCCACATTTCTACGATTAAATACGATGCCGCGCACCTTTGCGTAACTGCGGTCGGCAAAATTATGGACGGCGGTGTTGATATTATTTGCAGCATAAAGTGCCATTTTTTCACCGGAAGTAACGATCAGCACCTCTGATGCATACTCCTCACGTATCGGTGCGGCAAATCCACCACACACAACGTCTCCGAGCACGTCGTAAAGGACAACATCGGGGCGGTATTTTTCAAAAAGATCCAGATCGTTCAACAAGCTGAATGTCGTAATGATTCCACGGCCCGCACACCCGAGCCCCGGAGTCGGCCCACCGGTCTCGATGCACAAGACATGCCCAAAGCCCTCCTTTGTGATTTCCTCCAGATGATCCGGCTCTCGGTCGAATTTTCGCAAATAATCCATAACTGGCATGACCCGATTCCCGGCAAGCAGGTTGATCGTCGAATCCGCTTTCGGATCGCAGCCAATCTGGATTACTTTTTTCCCAAGAGAAGCAAATGCAGCACTTAGATTACTCGTAATCATTGATTTTCCTATTCCACCTTTCCCGTAAACAGCTATTTTTATCATATCGTTTCCTCCAGTTTCAGCTTTCTATTAATCAAATTCGGTATTTGTTCCCGGTAGCACCTTCCGGAAAATGCCTCGTGCGGCAGACTGTAAAACGATACGTCATCCGGACATATCGGCTTATAGAGAGGATCCGCTATGACACTGCCGGCTAAAGCAAACTGTCTCGCTACATCATCCTCATTTGGAATGAGAACGTCCCCCTCCGCCGTCAGTTCTTCCGTTGTTTCCAGCGGACAGAGTACCCTGACTGATCTACCGGATTCCACCTCGATTGCACGTGCAAGCGATCCAGCAAATATGCTTTCGCCGACAACTGTCAGTCCGCCATCCGATCCACTTTTCCGCTCTGCACAGGGCACACTGCTTTTTCCACTCTTTGCAGCTCTTCTAAGTACATGGGCAAGGATGTCGGCAAACCCGATTCCAAATGGAACACCGGCAACGTATGGAGTACCGAACTGTTTTTGCAGCATTTTTGCGGTGGCAAGACCGCTGTATGACACAACAAGGTTGACATGTGCACTGCCCGCCAGGCTGATACGATCCAAATCACTCCCCATTGCCATGCAGGATACAAGCCTAAATCCACTTTCGGCGAGCCACCATTTGATCGATTCCACGCTGCCATTTATTGAGAAGTCCAATGGTGTTGCCCCGATAATATTCACGGAGAGATCTTTAGACCTGGCAACATCTCCATGGCAAAAATACTTCACGACAGTCTCCAATGCACAGGAAGCACCGGTAAGATAGGAGTGCATGCCATTTGTGCTCAAGCCGAAGGTCGGGATACCGGTCTTTTCACCGATCACCTTGGCAATTGCCTTAAAGTCCGTCCCGATCATCATTGCCACCGGAGAACCGCATATGGCGATGAACCTCGGCGAAAGTTCCCCAGCCGTATTCACAATATCGCCAATCAATCTATTGTCGTCACCCAGGATGGCCTCCGTCTCCGTCAGTGCGGATATATAGATCATGCTGTCCAGATCATACCACCTGGGCTCGTCATGCGTTGTATATGTAGAATTGCATCCCGATGCGTCATGAATTACAGTCATTCCCCCAAGCTCAAAGAGAGCGGAGCAGACACCCGAAATATCCGCCGTATAAGTTGATATAATTCTTGCCGTCTGTCTCATAAGCAGCTCTCACACCCCAATCCTTTATACTGGATGACCGTTTTCACGTCCTTTTCGTGCAGATATGCATCGGTCATCATTTCGGCAAGACGGACGATCCCATCAAAACCGTACATTCCGCCGCCTGCCACAATATTTACAAAATGGCCTGTTTCATTGAAATACGCAGCCTTCTGGCCGATAGCCAAAACTTTTTCATCATGGCTGCCATGAGCGGCAAACCGCATCTTCGGGTGAACCGTCGAGGACAGCACAAGTTCCGGTTTATTTTCTTTCAGCCAGACAAAATCCCGCCCGTCCTCATCGAGAAAACTGTCCACATAGACTTTTTTCACCGCAAAGTCGTGTTCCACAAGCAGGCGAGCTAATCCGAGAGGACGCGGTGTCGAAGTGTAGTCGATGGCAATCGGTATATTTCCAATAATACGGTATGCATCTTTAAGCGCCTTGTCCGCTCTGTCCATGGCATCCGAGAAATCTGGCATCTTAATTTCAAGAACATTAGAAAGTTTCCTGTAATTTTCCATGATTTCTTTGTACGAATAACTCAGCGGCAGATACAGATGGTTCTGTCCAAGCCTTTGACAAAGTTCCTCACCAGCAGCAAACGCTGCGGGAAGATATGTAATATTGACGGCGCTTTCCGCCATCTTCAAATAGTCTCCATAAGTTTTACAGAGTGCAATATCCCTGATCTCGAAGCCTGCGCCGCGTATTAAGGAAACAAATTCACTCGATTCGTCAGTGGGCCTGTCGTTTCCGATGATATTGACATATTTTTTATTCTTCTGCACCGATCTTAATGGACTGTACAGCTGTCGGCGCATAATCTGATCCATTGTCAGTCCACTCTTGCGCATCGTGGGAGTCATATAACACTCAACAAAATCAACGCCGGGAAAACGCGTGCTCAGTTCAGTCAGAGCTACTTTGAAATCACAACCAGTAAAAAGATGGATACAGCTGATAAACACAAGCACAGCCGGTGGAAGCGTATCCATTTTATTCAGAATATCAGCCGTACCATCGACAATATTCCGCTCCATACTGCCATCCAAAAGGTCGTTCTCATGAACCGAAACCCAGGACATCCTATCCATGGCGTTCATCTCAGCCGCGGTGAGAATGACACCGCGCAGACATCCCTCGGCACAAACGAATACCTGGTGCGACTGTGGTATCAGCATCCCCGTATGCACGATGTTCCATGGTCCCCTGGCCGGTGCATTGTATTCCAGCCCGGAGAGAAACGGTGACGGAAATTCGGCATCACGTATTCTTATTTCCTCTCCGATCATACCTGCTTTTCCATTGATTTTTTTCAGCACACTGTTTCTCCTTCTCTTTTGCTTATGCATGTGCAGTATATTTTCAGAGAGGCTGCGGTATTGAGAAGCCATTTTGCTGTCTGGAAAGGCTTCGATAACTGTCTTATTCAGCAGTTCCGCATCTCGTACAGTCTCACTCAAATCAAGCGCTCCGGCGATTTCTGTATGGAAATCAGCCGCCAGTTCTTTCACCTTTTTCTCCTCGTTTTTTACGTTTCGGCGATTTAAGATCAGCCCGCCGAGAGAAGCGTAGCCACGGCCTTTAAAATCTTCCACAGCCATAGCAATATTTGCCGCTGCGTAAATCGACATATTTTCTCCAGATGTTATAATGAATACACTATCGGCATAGCCACCGTGCATGGGCATGGAAAATCCGCCACAGACCACATCTCCGAGCACGTCATACATTACAACGTCTGGTTTGTATGTTTCATATGCGCCCTTCTGGGCGAGCTTTTCAAGTGCGGCGATGATACCTCGTCCCGCGCAGCCACGCCCCGGCAAAGGGCCACCCGCTTCAACGCAGATTACTCCGTCAAAGCCGACGCATACCATATCATCCAGTGCAAAATCATTGTTATATTTTCTCACAAGCTCCAACACAGTGGGTATTTTTGTACCGCCGTGAAGGATGGCGGTGGAATCTGCCTTCGGGTCACAGCCTATCTGCATGACCCTGAGCCCTTTTTCAGCCATCGCCGCCGCCAGATTTGAAACCGTGGTTGATTTCCCGATACCACCTTTTCCATATACAGCTAACTTAATCATTTTTTCCACCTCCTGCATAATTTTTCTGCACTGAAATTATACTTCAGCGCAAAATCATTGTTATATTTTCTCACATTTCTGTTGTAGGGCAGGGATCAGAGTTTGGTACTTCCATCTGCCGATCAAAATGGTCCCCTTTTGAGAAGTCTGGAACAAAGCCGGCGGTTTGTATCCGGCCGGCAAGGCAGTGGAAGCATTCCGCTGATTCCTCACCCATACAGATTTTATTATCATAGAGAGAGTAATCTCTGCGGTGCTCCGTCGGGGAAAGGTTTGGCATAACCACGTTAGCACTTGCCTGAAAACCTTTCTCCCTGCCAATTGGGTCAACAGTACCAAGTGCAGTCGTTGCAGGAAGCAGCGATTTTGGCAACAGAAACCTTAAAAGCGAGAGCAATATCAGCGTCGTCCTTGACGAAGGTTCATAATAATTTGCGAATTGAGTGTCCTTATGCGGAATAAAAGGACCTATTCCTACCATATGAGGCTGTAAATCTCGAAGAAATATAAAATCCTCAGCCAGTGTATCATACGTCTGATAAGGTGAATCCACCATAAATCCAGAACCAACCTGATAGCCTATTTCCTTGAGATTATACAGGCACTGCATACGGTTTCTGAGACTCAGTTCAGGCGGATGAAGCTTTCTGTAATGTGCTTCATCGGCCGTTTCATGCCGCAAAAGGTATCGATCTGCACCGGCGTCAAAAAGCCGCCTATATGAGTCTCGGCTCCTTTCTCCCAATGAAAGCGTAACCGCACTCTCAGGAAAACTGGCTTTGATGGCTGAGACAATATGGCACATCCGTTCATCGGTATAATATATATCCTCACCGCTCTGTAATACAAAAGTCCGATATCCAAGCCTGTATCCGATTGTACAACAGTTTAGGATTTCCTCATCTGAGAGTCTGTATCTGCGCGCATTAAAATTGCTTCTTCGAATACCACAGTAATAGCAGTCGTTTCTGCAGAAACTTGAAAACTCTATAAGCCCGCGGAAATATATTTTTCGATCATAGTATTTTTCCCTGATTTCTTCCGCACGACAGGCAAGCAGAGAAAGCACCTCCGTCTGTGCATTCTGTAAAAAAAACCTCAATATTTCAGAAAGTTCCCTTTTACAGGCATTATTCAAAAAGTCAGTCAGTTTCGACGCGTCATTTGCGTCATTCAATTGAATCGTCATCGCCCACCACCTCTTCTCTGTCATTTACCATAGCGTCCAACTTCCACAGCGCCTCCGGTTATTTTGGGTAAAGTCATTACCTCCCCTTATTATAAGCTTCTGGTTTATTTCGGTTAGACAAATAATAGCCGTATCCTGACGGATACGGCTATTTCATATTTAACAGCTATATCGATCTTTCGTCTCAAAAAAATTTTGACGTCAGGCTGATATTTGTTTGATTTAATTATTAATTTGTAACATTAGAATATACCGTTTTTGCAGTAACTCCTTTAATTCGACCGATTTTCCCCGCAATAGTATTGATCTTGTCCTGCGGAGCATCAATCACGATGCTAATAATATTGATTCCCTTTTCACGATAGGGAAGTCCCATGCGCCCAATAATATAGGAACCGTATTCATGCAACAGATCATTGATCTGCTCTGCACATTCCCTGCTTTCCGCAATGATTGCGATAATGGCCACTCTTGTTTCCATCGGCACCACCTCATAATTTACCAATTCTTTTATGATATTGATTATATTTCAATTTCAGTAAAAAGTCAAATAATAAGAATACCGTTAATTAAGGTTAAGATGGAGTAAGCCCTTATAAACAAACTCCATTTACACTAAAATTTTCTACTGTATAATCCCTATATTTTATGATATACTATTAGTAATAAGAGGGTGGATTATGAATTTAGTCTGCTTAGTAAATTGTATAGTTTAAATAATAGATAGGTCTTGTCAGGGACTATCTATTATTCTCTTTGGAATTATTTATGTTTACTTTAGTACCGGATGATATTTCATCAGGTCTCAAAGTTATTTTATTTTCGATTTTAATATCTGATTTTTTATCAGATAATGCCACTATACAAATAACAGTGATTGAAAATAAACTAAAGAACAATACTAAATATCCTTCTGACATAAACGCATCACCTCTTCTTCATACGCAGACATTATTAACCATGATCCACCCATAACTAAAGAAGAGGTACCCTTATACAATTTTTCTTATTACATTTAAACTATATCATATCCCGTAATTCTATTAAAGCCAGAAACATTGTAGACAATAACAGAACTATGTGGAAAAAGATACAGGGAAAACGGATTCATCAACCTTTCACTTAGAGTCGACATCGCTGAATATAAAATAAATTCATTTCTAGAATGTATTCGTGATGAGGAAAAATTAGTTGATATAAAAACTATAAATAAAAAAATTACTACAGGAATATATCCCATAGTAATTCCAAATTAATTTTTATCATAATCCACATTGTTTTACACAAATTCGTAGACACACTAACCTACTCAGCAGGTATAACCTTCGTAATCTCAAACATATTATTCAATATATACCAATTTTGAGGGAAAGGCTGAGCCAGCGTCCAGTAACTTACTCCTCTGAGGCCGTATTCATTGACTAACCTGTACTTTGCCTGTATACTTCTCGCATCCTCAAACCAAACCACATGTTCTCTTCCCTCTTCATCCACATAATTGAAATATGGAGATTGCGCTCTCTCATCAAATTTTATCTCTGCCCCATATCTTCTTGCCCTGTTCACTGCCTCCTGATGTCCTATGCTCTCTGCAAATTCACCGCCAGGCGTATAGGGTAATGTCCAGTCATAACCGTACATGGGTATGCCCATCAATATCTTATTAGGCGGAATTACGCTCACAGCATAATTTATTACTCTCCTAACCTCGTTGAGAGGCGCTACGGCCATAGGAGGGCCTCCTGACCAACCCCATTCGTAAGTCATTATTATAACAAAGTCCACTATTCTGCCATGGGAAGCATAATCATGAGCTCCATGCCATGCACCAGAGGTTACATCATATGTTTTAGGTGCCAGTGCGGTGCCGACTACATATCCCAGGGGATGAGCTTTTGATACCAGCTTTTCAAGAAAATTATTGTACCTTTCTCTATCTGAAGGCGGAATTCTTTCAAAATCTATTACAACTCCATAATATTCTTTTTCATCCATGGTATCAATTATATTGTTTATCAAAGTATCCTGAAGGTTTTCATTGTTTAATATGGCAGATATTAAATCAGTATCAAAATTTGCACCAGATATATTTGTTACTGAAAGCAGTGGTGCTACTCTGTTATTTCTGCCGGCTTCAATTATGGTCTCATCCCTAAGAGGTGTAAGTTCACCCTGCTCAGTGACATGATGACTGAAAGGCGTTACATAGGTTAAATAGGGACCTACATTGTTCACTACAGCTCTTTCCCGTTCAGCAGTGGATGGCTGTATAAATCCATTGGTTTCAATTACACCATAATTTTTTGAATTCTCTGGTATTCTTATTACCATGCCTGGATGAATAGATGCAGGATTTACAATGTTATTTAACTGAACTATGCTGTCTACAGAAACTCCAAATTTTTGGGATATGGACCATATAGAATCACCTGGTCTAACCATGTATGCCCTTTCTGCGCTAGGGATTACAAGGGATTGCCCCACTACTAGACTTTCCTCCGGTCGAAGACCATTGACATCCAATATGCTGTCGGGAATAACACCAAACCTACGGGCTATGGACCATATAGAATCGCCTGAACGAACTACATATATATTCAAAAACGTAGTACTCCTTTTTCACTTACTATCATTAACCATTATATTCGTAAATTATATTTCTGTTCTAGAACTAATTGTAAATATTTTTACTAAAATATCTATCTCCTCTATCTGGAAATATAACTACTATATTTCCCTGCTCTATAGTCTTTGACAATTTTATTGCTCCTGCCATTGCAGCACCTGAAGAGGATCCCACTATTAATCCTTCTTTTTTTGCTAATTTCTTAACCATATCGAAAGCCTCTTCATCATTTATTTTTATAACTTTATCAACTAGATCCATGTCCATGGTACAGGGAACAAAATTGTTTCCTATGCCTTCAACCGCATAATGACCTTCCTCGCCGCCACCTAAAGTGGATCCCTCCGGATCTACCAGAACTGATTTTATATCCTTTATTTTTTCCTTTAAATATCTCGCAACCCCTGTAAAAGTACCTCCACTACCTGCTCCTGCTACAAGATAATTAATTCGTCCTTCCATATCCAAATATATTTCAGGACCTGTAGTTAAATAATGAGCTTGTGGATTATCAGCATTTTCAAATTGCTTTAATGAAATTGAGTTTGGTATACTTTCAAGGAGCTCTTGTGATTTTTCTATAGCCCCAATCATTCCCTTATCTTCAGGAGTATTTACTATTTCTGCCCCAAGTGCTTTCATAAGAGTTTGTTTTTCAACAGAAAATTTCATTGGAACTACAAATATAACTCTATAGCCTTTGTTGAGGGCTCCCAGGGCAATACCCAAGCCAGTATTACCTGCAGTTGCTTCTATTACAGTATACCCTTTCTTTAAAATTCCCCTCTTTTCTGCACTTTCTATCATATACGCCCCAATCCTGTCTTTTACACTGCCTCCGGGGTTGAAATTTTCTAATTTAGCAAATATAGACACACCGTCTTTTATATCAAAATTATTTAATTTTAACATGGGCGTATTGCCTATCATCTCTTTTATATCATTATAATATATCATGTTGTTAACCCTCCACCACATTTCACATTGCGCAATTATGCTGTTTTATTTAGAAAATTCCAATGCATTTTTCAAATCTTCTACTAGATCTTTTTTATTCTCAAGTCCTACGGACAATCTAATCAAATTATCCACTATTCCTATTTTTTGTCTTATTTCATAAGGTACTGCTGCGTGAGTCATTGTAGCTGGATGAGATATTAATGATTCAACTCCTCCTAAGCTTTCGCCCAAGGTTATAAGCTTCAATCCCTTAAAAAATTTATTTATATCTATACCCTCTTTTAAAACGAAGGATATAATTGCACCATACCCTGAAGCCTGGGATTTATGAAGTTTATATCCAGGATGAGTTGAAAACCCAGGATAATAGATCTTGTCTATTAGCGGATTCTCTTTCAAAAAATTGGCCACATATTCGGCATTCTCATTGTGCCTATCCATTCTAACAGATAATGTCTTTATTCCTCTTATTAAAAGCCAGCTGTCAAAAGGATTTAATATGCCTCCCGTTGAGTTTTGAATAAAATGAACCCTTTCTCCTAATTCTTCATTATTTACCACCAAAAGGCCAGCAATCAGATCACTATGACCGCCCAAATATTTAGTAGCACTGTGGATCACTATGTCTGCACCTAGTTTTATAGGCTTTTGAAGATAAGGTGTCATAAACGTATTGTCCACAATAGTTAACACCTTATTTTTCCTTGCTATTTCACTTATCTTATATATATCCGTTATGGTCATAAGTGGATTGGTAGGTGTCTCAATAAATATTGCCTTTACATCTTCAGTAATGCTTTCCTCTACTTTTTGCAGATCACTGGTATCCACTAGTACATAATTTAAATTGAAGTTCTTGAATATTTTATCTATAACTCTGAAAGTTCCTCCATACACATTACTGGAAACTATTATTTTATCTCCGCTTTTGAAAAGCATCAAAGCCGCCGATATAGCTGCCAGTCCAGAAGCAAATGCAAAACCTCTATATCCGCCTTCCAGATCTGCAATTAATTTTTCCAGAGCTTCTCTAGTTGGATTTCCCGTTCTAGAGTACTCATAACCGCTATTTTTGCCAAGCGCCTCCTGTTTATAGGTAGAAGTTTGATATATAGGTACACTGACTGCCCCTGTTCTTTTATCTCCATCTATTCCTCCGTGTATTAACAATGACTCAATCTCCATAATTTATTCTCCCTTCTTAATTCCACTTGCTATAAATATTCCAGTTTCAGTATATTCGCCTTTACTTGAATAGGCCTTACATTTTAACTCTGTATTTTCAAAATTTATTCCACTAAATCCTGCTTCGGCAAGCCAGGTACTTATCTGTTCATTGGAAAATCCCAGCCATTTATCATGCATTTCAGTTCTTGCCCACTCTCCATTGTGCTCTTTTACATCCGCTATGATAAATGTCCCGTCTTTTTTCAAAATCCTGTAAGCTTCTTTTACTGCTTTTCTTGCATCCACAACATGATGTAATGCCATGTTTATATACACAGCGTCAATGGATTCGTCAAATAGTGGAATATCCGTTATAGATCCCTTTATTGGATATATATTTTTAATCTTTCTATTTACAGCTTCATCATGCAGCTGCTTTAACATATTTCTCGAGTTATCAATAGAAAACACCAAATTTGCACTTTCAGCTAAAACCAATGAAATAAATCCCGTCCCACATCCTAAATCCACACATATTTTATCTTCTATATTAAACTTAGAGAGCACAATATATTTTAGTTTATCCTCAAAATACTCTGACCTTATCACATTCCATTTATCTGCAATGGAATCAAAATACGATACTGAATTCATCATAATTAACCTCCTAATAAATATTAAATTAATTTTTACTCATACTATTTTTCAAATTCCGGAATTTGAAAAATAAAAAAACCTTCTGCCTCAATACAGAGGCAGAAGGTTTACTTCCGCGGTTCCACTCTGTTTATATCACATAAAATCAATTAAATTTACATGACAAAACTCTTTTTTTTTATTGGTACAATCATACCTCAACGCTTTAACGGACGTTTCCGCTGAAATCTACTATCGTTCAATCCAGTACTCCAAGATGCAATTCAATTACCACCAGTTAAAGTTTCCTCACACCCGAGGGAAACTCTCTCTTATAACTTTGTGTAACCTACTCTTCCCATCATCGTAATTCTTAGTAATTCACTATGAATTAAATTTACACTCTTATAATACTATATAAATTTATTTTGATCAAGTAAAAATTACAACATAAAATTTAATTAACTGCAAATACTTCTATAT
>NZ_FXYI02000055.1:0-18571 GCF_900184915.1 Clostridium sp. HV4-5-A1G
ATTTTAAAAGATTTTCTTTTATTACAAAAAATATGGTATAATAGGATAAATACTTAGTAAAAATTTTAATGTGGTTAAAATTTATGATCTATAGTTGCACAGTGTAAAGGAAGATGAAATTATGGAGATACTTTCTTTAGGAGAAAAAATAAAAAAAAGAAGAAAAGAACTGAACATGACTTTGAAGGATTTAGCAGGAGATAGAATTACACCTGGACAAATAAGTCTTGTAGAGTCCGGAAAATCAAATCCAAGTATGGATCTTCTGGAATATTTGGCAGCAGAATTGAAGACTTCTGTTGAATATCTAATGGAATCAGAGGAAACTCAAGCAGAAAAAATTTGTACTTATTTTGAAAACATAACTGAATCCTGCATAATAAGCGAAAACTTAATTCAGGCAGAACAATACATTGAAAAGACTTTATATTTTGCGGATAAATATGGACTAGAATACAAGAAAGCAAAGAATTTGTATTTAAAAGGTGTAATACACATGGCTAAAGGTGATTATTTAATTTCACAACAATTTTTTCTATCAGCTAATGGGATATTTATTAAAAATAATAAATATGAACAGATTATAAAGACTTTTATTAATTTAGGTAAAATTACAATGAAATTGAAATCTTACCATTCTTCTTGCAGTTATTTTCAACAGGCGGAAAATGTATATAATGAAAACAAAATTGAGAATGATTTTTTAGTGGGAGAAATATATTATTATATAGCATGTGCAAATTTTAAGTTAGAAAATGTAGAAAAAGCCATAAACTATTCCTATTTGGCAAAAGAAAAATTTAATCAAATGGATAACAAAAAAGAATATGCTAATACACTTTTTCTGCTAGCTGAAGAATATAGTAAAAAGGGAGACATAGATAAAGCTATAAAATATTCTAAAAATGCATTAGAAGTGTACAGAAAATTGGATGATGCTATGAATGTTGCTAAAATTGAAAATAACTTGGGAAAACTATTTTATCAGTTTGACAACATTGAAGAATCTTTTATTCATTTAAATAAGGCGAAAGAATTGAGAATAAAGCTGAAGGACAGAGATGTCGTTACAACACTGGTGGATATATGTGAAAATTATATAAAGCTAAAAGACATTGAGAATTCAAAAAAAGTTCTCGATGAGATAATGGACAAAGTAGATGAGGGGAATAGCAAAACTTTAATATATTATTATTTGCTGAAGTTCAGAATAGATATGCTTGAGTCTAATAAAAAAGAGGCAGAAAATACTTTGATCATGGCATTGAATTTTGCAAATAATATGGATTATATTGAGGAAGCTGCTAAAATATCAATAATGTTAGGAAAATTTTATATAGAAAATAATTTAAATAAAGAAGCTGCTAAATATTTAAATGAAGGTGTTGAGAATTTTAAAAAAATAGGATTATTAAAAGATTCTTAAATAAAAATAGGTGAGAATTATGGAGATACTTTCTACTGGACAAAAAATTAAAAGAGCCAGGATATATAAGGGATATACCTTAAAAAGGTTATGCGGTGATAAAATTTCCGTTTCAAAGATGAGCTGTATAGAAAATGATAAAATAAAGCCTGAACAGTGGATTTTAAAATTTGTATCAAGTAAGCTTGAACTCGATGTTGAATATTTAAAACAGGATGTCAGAAGTCAGATAATCAAAAATATAGATGACATATCTAAAAATTCTCCTGGAGAAAATTATGAAAAATTACTTCAATATAATTTAAAATTTGCGGATAATTACTCTTATAGCGATATATGCTTTGTTATAATGCATATGCTTTTTAATCACTATCTGGATGAAAAACAATTTGGAAAGCTGCAGTTTATAATTTCAACCTATTATGATTATCTACAGAAATGCTTTTCCAATGAAAGAAATTCAATTTACTATATGGATATTGCCAGATATTTTTATGTGTCCGGAGAATTTTCTCAAGCTATAAATTATTATGACAATGTAATTCGGATTTGTGAAGAGGATGGATGCGGTGAATATCTATTAAAAGCTATGTACTATAAGGCTACCTGTTATATTAATTTGAAGTATTATGACAAGGCATATGAACTGGCGATGAAAATTGTAAATTTAATGGATTCAATGCAGGAGGATATAGAAAATGTATGTATTTATCAAATGCTTGCTATACTTTCATTAAAAATGGACATAAATAAATTTAGTAAGTATGAAAAAAAAGTATATGAACTCTGTGAAAAAAATTTAAAGAATAAATGTGAAGCAATGTTTGATTATGCCCGTGTACTGTTTAATTTAGGGGAGAAAAATAGGGCGTTGAGTTATGTGGATGAATCATTGAGAATATATCCTAAGGATAATATAAAGGAATTAGTACATTTTATGCTTATGAGTACAGATATATTAATAGATAATAAATTCTTAAAGAGGGCATGTATTACATGTAACAGAGCTTTAGATTATGCTATAAATTTAGACGATATAGCTTTTATAGAAAGGGCATATTATTACAAAGCTTTGATATTATTAAAAGAGGGAGACTTTTCAAAGGGAGAAATGTGTATGAATCTTTCTTTAGATAATCTTCTCAAATTTGGAACCAGCAGAGAAATATATAAAAGATATATGGAAATGGGAGAGATGTATTATAAGGTAGGTAATGTGGAGGAATCTGTTAAATATTTTACCTTTGCTATAAATCTAAAAGAAAAATATAAATTTTTGTAATTGTTAATTATAATGAATGGTATATGCAATATTAAAATAAAAAGGAGGGATTGTGTAGATACTTATTTATAAGGTTTGCACAATATTGTTATGGATATAAATAAGCTTACAGTAAAGGCCCAGCAGTCAATAAATGAAGCACAACTTATAGCTGTAAGACATAATCATCAGCAAATAGATGTAATTCATTTATTTTCAGCGCTGGTATTTGAAAAAGATGGATTGATTCCAAATATATTCGGAAAGATGTCTGTAGACGTAAAATCTCTTGTAAATGAAACAAAGAAGGTTCTGGATAAAATGCCGAAGGTATTGGGAGAAGGTGCAGAGAGCAGCTCTCTTTATGCTACCAGGAGGTTTGAAGATATTTTTGTAAAGGCAGAGAGTATAGCTAAGAACTTTAAGGATTCCTATATAAGTGTAGAGCATTTAATGTTGAGTATTATGGAAATTCATTCTCGAGATGTGGATGAAATATTGCAAAAATTTAACATAACGAAAAATGGTTTTTTAGAAGCACTGTCTCAAGTTAGAGGAAATCAAAGAGTTGATACCCAGGATCCGGAGGGAACTTATGAGGCTTTGGTTAAATATGGAAGAAATTTAATTGAAGAAGCGAAAAAGAACAAACTGGATCCTGTTATAGGTAGAGATGACGAGATCAGAAGAGTGGTAAGAATACTTTCGAGAAGAACTAAGAATAATCCTGTACTCATAGGAGAACCGGGGGTTGGGAAAACTGCCATAGTGGAAGGACTGGCAGAGAGGATTATAAGAGGCGATATACCCGAGGGACTTAGAGATAAGATAATATTTTCACTTGATATGGGAGCACTGATTGCAGGAGCTAAATTCAGAGGTGAATTTGAGGAGAGATTAAAGGCTGTATTAAAAGAGGTACAGAAAAGTGAGGGAAAGATAATACTTTTTATAGATGAAATTCATACCATAGTTGGAGCTGGAAAAACGGAGGGGTCCATGGATGCAGGAAATCTCATAAAACCAATGCTTGCAAGAGGGGAGCTTCACTGCATAGGTGCCACTACTTTTGATGAGTATAGGAAATATATAGAAAAGGATAAAGCACTGGAGAGAAGATTCCAGCCGGTTGTAATAGATGAGCCGACTGTGGAAGATTCCATTTCCATACTGAGGGGACTTAAAGAAAAATTTGAAATATACCACGGCATAAGAATTCATGACTCTGCCATAGTGGCAGCGGCGAAACTTTCCAGCAGGTATATAACGGATAGATATTTGCCAGACAAGGCTATAGATCTAATTGATGAAGCCTGCGCCATGATAAGAACTGAAATTGACAGTGTGCCGACTGAGATGGATGATGTGAGAAGAAAATTATTTCAATTGAAGATTGAAAAAGAGGCATTATCCAAGGAAAAAGACAATGCATCTGTGGAAAGACTTAAAACAGTGGAAAAAGAGCTGAATGATTTAAAAGACAAGGATAATGAACTGACAGCTAAATATGAGAAAGAAAAGTCCAATATAACTGAAGTGAGAAATTTAAAAAAGCAGCTGGATGTCGCGAGAGGCCAGATTGATAAAGCAGAGCGAGAATATGATTTAAATAAAGTTGCAGAATTAAAATATGGAGTCATACCTGAACTGGAAAGTAAAATAAAAGCTGAAGAGAATCTTATAAAAGAAAATAATGAAAGTGCTATGCTAAAAGAGGAAGTTACAGAAGAGGAGATATCACAAATAGTATCCAAATGGACGGGGATACCTGTATCCAGATTGGTAGAGGGAGAAAGACAAAAACTTGTTAAGCTGGAAGATGAACTTTCAAAAAGAGTCATAGGTCAGGAGGAAGCTGTTAAGGCGGTTTCTGATGCTGTAATAAGGGCAAGGGCAGGAATGAAGGATCCAAAGAGGCCCATAGGCTCATTTATATTTCTGGGACCTACAGGTGTAGGTAAGACGGAACTGGCCAAAACTCTTGCCAGGACTTTATTTGACAGTGAGGAGAATATAATCAGAATAGATATGTCGGAGTATATGGAGAAGTATTCTGTTTCCAGGCTTATAGGGGCTCCTCCAGGATATGTGGGTTATGAAGAAGGAGGCCAGCTTACGGAAGCAGTTAGGAGAAAACCCTATAGTGTAATATTATTTGATGAAATAGAAAAGGCACACAACGATGTATTTAATATATTTCTTCAGATATTGGATGATGGAAGACTTACAGATAATCAGGGCAAGGTAGTGGATTTTAAAAATTGCATTATAATTATGACTTCCAACATAGGAAGCAGCTATCTTCTGGAAAATAAAAGTGCTGTGGGAATAGACAAAGATGTAAGAGACAGAGTAATGAATGACATGAAGTTGAAGTTTAAACCGGAATTTTTAAACAGACTGGACGATATAATAATGTTTAAACCATTGAATACAGAGGAAATCAAATCTATAATAGACATATTTCTAAAAGATATAGAAAATAGATTAAAAGATAAAAACATTTATATAGAGATAACTGACAGGGCAAAAAATATTATAGCAAAAGAAGGATACGATCCGGTTTATGGAGCCAGACCTTTGAAAAGGTACATGGAAAATGTTCTTGAAACTTCTATTGCCAAGAAAATAATCAAGGGTGATATTTATGAAGGCTGTAATATAAGAGTGGATTATAAAGACAAATTTGAAATAGAAAAAATATAGGAAATTTGTTAAAATTAAATATTTAATTAGGTGTTATTTTAATAAGTAAAAGGAAAAGTTGAATACTGCAGTCCGCCGCTACTGTATGGAGGATGAAACTTTATCATGTCACTGGATGTATTGTCTGGGAAGACTAAGGAGTAAGATGAATCTGAGCCAGGAAGCCTGCCTAATATATATGTTGATTCCTTCGGAGGAAAGGGATATATATGTTGTGGGGGTATGTTTTTTGAAAAAGGATAATATATTTATTACAGGCTATGCAAAGCTTCCGAAGGGGATAACGGCAAGTCAGCTTTACGGTGGAGAAGTTGTCATAGGAGTTATTGTAAATAGGTATTCAGGAGAAATACAGGATATAGAGTGTTCTTTTGTCACTGACACCGCAAAAAAATATGCCAAAGAATTGTTAATAGGAAGAAATTTGAATGATATTCGAGAAATTGTGTCGGATATAGAAGATAATTATTTTGGAATGGCTAAAAAATCTTTTATAGCGGTATTGATAAATTGTTATGAAAGGTATAAAATAATAGTAAAGAAAGTAAAGAAAAAAAGTTAATAATATTGCCATTTTATTATGGTATGAAGGCTAAACCTTTATATAAAATTAATAAAAATAACGGCATGAGTACATTTTTCAATGCACTTATGCCGTTTTTTGTTTTTCTATTATACATACCTAGATCAAAAAAGAAAGGAGAGTGTAAAGCATAAATTAAAAAATTTAATAAATAATAATTATGTTAATTATTTAATAAAGAAGGGGATAGTATGATTACGGATAGAATAAAAAACAAAGAACTTCTAAAACGTATAGGGACACCAAACGATGCTGCCCAACTTATCAAAGACGGCATGACTGTCGGAACCAGTGGTTTTACGTTTTCAGGTTATCCTAAATCAGTGCCCATAGCACTGGCGAAGAGGGTAAAAGATGGTGAAAAAATTAAAATCAATTTGTACACAGGTGCCTCTGTAGGGGATGAACTGGATGGAGAACTGGCCAGAGCCGGCGCAATTAAAAAGAGATTTCCATATCAGACACACAAGGATGTAAGAAATGCCATCAATGCAGGCAAAATCGATTACGTAGATGCACATCTCAGTATGTCTCCACAGATGGTGGATTATGGTTTTATGGGCAAAATCGATGTGGCGATAGTTGAAGCTGTCGGTATAACTGAAGAGGGTTATATAATACCAACTACATCTGTAGGGAATTCACCTACATATGTTAAAAATGCAGATATTGTAATTGTGGAGATAAACGAAACTCAGCCCACTTCACTTATAGGAATACATGATATATATGTTCCAGAGAAGCCGCCTTTTAGACAGCCAATACCTATAACTCATGCATCTGATAGGATAGGGACAGACTATATAGTGACAGATCCTAAAAAAATAAAGTGTATAGTTTTCAGCGATATAAAAGATAATATTAGAAGTGTAGCACCAATAAGTGAAACAAGCAGGAAAATGGCTGGAAATCTGATAGATTTTCTTGAAAATGAAGTCAAACAGGGAAGACTTCCTGAAAATCTGCTTCCACTTCAATCAGGAGTTGGCTCTGTTGCAAATGCAGTACTTGCAGGATTAAAAGAATCCAGATTTACTGATCTGCAGGTATATACTGAAGTTGCACAGGATTCAGTATTTAATCTCATGGATGAAGGCAAGATTTCAGTGGCTTCAGCTACATCTGTCTCTTTCTCTGAGGAGGGACAAAAAAAATTCTATAAAAAAATTGATGAATACAGAAAGAAGCTTATATTGAGGCCTCAGGAAATAAGCAACAATCCTGAAGTGATCAGAAGGCTTGGAGTAATAGCCATGAATACAGCTATAGAAGCGGATATATATGGAAATGTAAATTCAAGCCAGATAATGGGTTCCAGAATGATGAATGGAATAGGTGGTTCAGGAGATTTTACGAGGAGTTCATATATATCCATATTCACTACAGAGTCAATTGCTAAAAATGGTGAAATATCCTCAATAGTTCCAATGGTGCCTCACTGTGATCATTCAGAACATGATGTAGATGTAATAGTTACAGAACAGGGAGTAGCTGATTTAAGAGGATTGTCACCAAAGGAAAAGGCAAAAGTCATAATAGAAAACTGCAGTCATCCTTATTATAGACCTTTCCTTAAAGATTATTTTAAGAGGGCAAGTCAAGGCAAAAATATTCATACGCCGGTTTTACTTAAAGAGGCGCTGTCATGGCATGAGAGATTTGAGGAAACTGGCAGCATGAAATTTAAAACTGATAAATCAAGTCCAGAAGTATAGAGAAAGGGGTTAGAAAATGTTTAAGGAAGAAAAAGTTAATGAAGTAAAAGCCAAGAAAAAAGAATGGGAAGAAGGAACTCTTGGGAAAGCTCTTGGAAGATTTCCGGAAAGAAAGAAATCTTTTAAGACCACATCTGGCATAGAGGTCAAAAGACTTTATACACCGGAAGATGTACAAGGCATTGATTATAATGAAGAGCTTTCATTTCCAGGAGAATACCCTTATACAAGAGGCGTTCAGCCTACTATGTACAGAGGTAAACTCTGGACAATGAGGCAGTATGCAGGTTTTGCTACTGCAGAGGAATCAAACAAGAGATATAAATATCTACTTTCACAGGGCCAGACAGGACTTAGTGTAGCTTTCGATTTACCTACGCAGATAGGTTACGATTCAGATCATGAATTGGCAGAGGGAGAAGTCGGTAAAGTTGGTGTTGCCATAGACTCACTTAAAGATATGGAAACTCTTTTCGATGGAATACCACTGGACAAGGTAAGTACATCCATGACAATAAATGCTCCGGCTTCAATACTGCTTGCAATGTATATCGCTGTAGCAGAAAAACAGGGAGTAACTCCTGAAAAATTAAGGGGTACTATCCAAAATGATATTTTGAAAGAGTATGTGGCAAGGGGAACGTATATATTCCCGGTTCAGCCTTCCATGGGACTTATCACCCATATATTCGAATTTTGTTCCAAGAACCTTCCAAAGTGGAATACAATATCCATTTCAGGGTATCACATAAGGGAGGCAGGTTCTACTGCTGTGCAGGAAGTTGCATTTACAATTGCCGATGGAATTGCCTATGTGGAAGCTGCTATAAAAGCGGGTCTTGATGTTGACCAGTTTGCACCAAGATTGTCATTCTTCTTCAATGCGAACAATGGATTGTTCCAGGAAGTTGCAAAATTCAGGGCAGCAAGAAGAATATGGGCAAAAGTCATGAAGGAGAGATTCCATGCAAATAATCCTAAATCCCTGAAGCTCAGATTCCATACCCAGACAGGAGGGTGTACCCTTACAGCACAGCAGCCGGATAATAATGTAGTGAGAGTTACACTTCAGGCACTTTCAGCTGTACTTGGAGGAACCCAGTCCCTTCACACCAATTCGAAAGATGAAGCACTGGCACTTCCTACCCAGGATTCGGTAAGAGTTGCACTTAGAACACAGCAGATCATAGCTTGTGAAAGTGGAGTACCAGATACTATAGATCCTCTGGCAGGTTCCTATTATGTAGAAGCTCTGACGGATGAGACAGAGAAAAAGGCAATGGAATATATAAATAAGATAGATGAACTGGGTGGAGCGGCAAAGGCAATTGAAAAAGGTTATATACAGAAGGAAATAGAAGATAGTTCCTATGAGTACCAGAAGGAAGTAGAGTCAGGAGAACAGATAGTTGTAGGAATGAATAAGTTCCAGATAGAAGAAGAACCTCCAAAGGGACTTTTAAAAGTAGATCTTTCCGTAGGCGAAAAACAGAAGGAAAAATTGAAACAGTTAAAGGCTGAAAGAGATTCAAAAGCTGTAGGCGAAAAACTTGCTTCACTTGAAAATGCAGCTAAAAAGGGAGATAACCTGATGCCTTTCATAATTGACGCTGTAAAACAATATGCTACCCTGGGTGAAATATGTGATGTCCTTAGGGGAGTATTTGGAGAATATAAATAAATTAAAAAGTGAGGGGAGATTTTAGATATGGATAGACCAATAAGAGTTTTAGTTGCAAAACCGGGATTAGACGGACATGACAGGGGAGCTAAAGTAATAGCAAGGGCACTCAGAGATGCCGGAATGGAAGTTATATATACGGGACTGAGGCAGACGCCAAATCAGATTGCAGAAGCAGCAGTACAGGAAGATGTGGACTGTGTTGCAATGAGCATACTGTCTGGGGCGCACAATACTCTGTTTCCCAAGGTAGTAAACCTGCTTAAAGAAAAGGGTGCGGAAGATGTTCTTGTCATAGGAGGTGGAGTCATACCTGAAGAGGATATACCGGGGCTGAAGAAGGCAGGAGTGAAAGCCATCTTTACACCGGGAACAAAAACCTCCGACACAGTTGACTTTATTAGAAAAAATGTTAAGTTGAACTAAGCTAAAGGGTGAATGTGATGGATATTGAAGATATTAAAAGAGGTATTATGGGCGGTCGGAAAAGAGCTGCTGCAAAATTAATAACCATGATGGAAAATGAGGACAGCAGATCTCTTGAACTTATGAAAGATCTATACCATCTAACCGGGAAGGCCAGGGTAATAGGAATAACCGGTCCTCCAGGAGCTGGCAAGAGTACAGTGACAGATCAAATAGCAAAACTTATCAGAAAACAGGGCAAAAAGGTCGGGATCATAGCTGTTGATCCTACGAGTCCTTTTTCACATGGAGCAATACTTGGAGACAGGGTCAGAATGAATGATCTCAATACCGATGAAGGGGTATTTATAAGAAGTATGGGTACAAGAGGGGCCCTGGGAGGACTTTCTGATGCGGTATATGGAACTGTAAATATTCTGGACATTTTTGGCATGGACTATATATTTATTGAAACTGTTGGTGTAGGACAGTCTGAAGTGGATATAGTCAAAGTGGCCGATGTCGTAGTTATGGTAATGGTTCCAGGCCTGGGAGACGATATACAGACAATGAAAGCAGGAATAATGGAAATAGGAGACATATTTGCAGTCAACAAGTCTGATAAGGAAGGTGCCCAGCGTACAGCAGCAGAGATAGAGGCCATGCTGAGCTTCAATGACAAAGGGGGGAAGCTGCCTCCAGTACTGAACATAACTGCAAAAGACAATACTGGAATTGACAGATTACTTTCAGCTATAGATGAATGTTATGACAGTATGGCATCGGAGGGAGTACTGGAAGAGAGAAGAAAGTCAAAATTAAAAGACAAGATAATTTCTATATTGAAGAACAACCTGGTAAGATCCGCTTTAAAACTGGATTATAAAACGGGTATGTTAAAAAGACTTGTGGAGGACGTCTTTAATAAAAAGATGGATCCTTACACTGCATCCGATACATTATATAAAAATTTTAAAATGGGAGATGAAAAATAACATGAGTATTGATTTGAAAAAAATAGACCATGTTGGAATTGCCGTAAAGAGCATTGAGGAGTCATTGAAATTTTATGAGGGTGTTCTGGGACTTAAATGCAAGGGAACCGAGGAAGTAAAATCTCAGAAAGTAATAACAGCTTTTGTACCTATTGGAGAGAGTGAGTTTGAACTTCTGGAACCTACGAGTGATGATAGTCCCATAGCAAAGTTTATTGCAAAAAAGAGAGAGGGAATACAGCATATTGCAGTTAGAGTGGATGATGTAGAAGCAGCTCTGGAAGAGCTTAAAAAACAGGGCATGAGACTCATAGATGAAAAACCTAGGGATGGTGCAGGTGGTGCAAAAATTGCTTTCGTGCATCCAAAGAGTACAAATGGTGTACTTTTGGAACTCTGCCAGAAATAATAATTTTGTCTATTAAGGAGAGAGGAATATGAGCAAGATTGACAAACTTATAGAGGATAAGAAGAAAATTGAAAAAGGTGGAGGCCAGACTAGAATTGACAAACAGCATAAAAAGGGAAAGATGTTCGCCAGGGAGAGGATAGAATATCTGCTGGATGAAGGCAGTTTTGTCGAAGTGGGAGTATTTGTAAGCCACAGGTGTACTAATTTTGGAATGGAAAAGGTTGAAATACCTGATGAAGGTGTAGTAACTGGATACGGTACCATAGATGGAAGACTTGTTTATGTATATGCACAGGACTTTACTTCCACAGGCGGGGCGCTTGGAGAAATGCATGCTAAAAAGATATGTGACATAATGGATCTTGCTGTGAAGACAGGAGCACCTGTAATAGGAATAAACGATTCAGGTGGAGCAAGGATTCAAGAGGGAGTAGATGCACTGGCAGGATATGGTGGAATATTCTACAGGAATACAAAAGCATCTGGTGTAATACCGCAGATATCCATGATAATGGGACCTTGTGCCGGTGGAGCAGTGTATTCACCAGCACTTACAGATTTTATATTCATGGTTGACAATACCAGTCAGATGTTCATAACAGGTCCTAAGGTCTTAAAGACAGTTACAGGAGAAGATGTAACCGTAGAGGAATTGGGCGGTGCAGGAACTCACAGCACAAAGTCGGGAGTTGCACATTTTGAAGCTGCGGATGAAAAAACTTCTCTGGATCAGGTAAAAAAACTACTGTCCTATTTGCCTTCAAATAATATGGAAAGTGCTCCGGAATTTCAGGCAGAGGATGATTTAAACAGAATTATTCCTGAACTTGATTCTATAATTCCTGACAATCCCAATAAACCTTATAACATGAAGGATATAATAAACAGGGTAGTTGACGAGAACAGCTTTTTTGAAATACAGGAAAGATATGCCCAGAATATCATAATAGGTTTTGGAAGAATGAATGGAAAAAGCATAGGAATAATAGCCAATCAGCCTAAAGTACTGGCAGGATGTCTTGATATAAATGCTTCAGATAAGGCAGCTAGATTTATAAGAACTTGTGATGCTTTCAATATTCCAATTTTAAATATAGTTGATGTACCAGGATTCTTGCCCGGCAAAAACCAGGAGCACGATGGAATAATAAGACATGGGGCTAAATTGCTCTATGCATATTCTGAAGCCACTGTTCCAAAGGTAACCATGATTGTCAGGAAAGCTTACGGTGGCTCATATCTGGCAATGTGCAGCAAGGATCTGGGAGCGGACATAGTGTATGCTTGGCCATCAGCAGAAATAGCTGTAATGGGACCTGATGGTGCAGCAAATATTGTATTTAAAAAGCAGATCAAAGCTGCAGCTGATCCGGAAGCCGAAAGGCGTGCGAGAGTGCAGGAATACAAGGATGATTTTGCAAATCCCTATATGGCGGCAAAGAGGGGATATGTGGATGATATAATAGTACCGTCAGAGTCCAGGCAGAGGCTGGCAGCAGCATTTGAAATGTTAAAGGAGAAGAGGGAAAGCAGCCCTCCCAAAAAACACGGCAATATACCTGTGTAAAAAGAGGTATGCAGAGGAGGTTTTGTATGTCTGATTTATTGATTCTAATAGCTGCAGTTGCTTGTATGATGCTGTTGTTTAAGTTAACTCCCCCGCCCTATAATCCGTCAAAAGACAACAATACTGAAGTCAAGAATACAGCTAAATTTGAAGAACGGAAAGTTTTAGTAGAAGAAAAGAATAGCGGGGAAGGTAATGAAGAGCTGATAGCTGTTATAACTGCTGCAGCTGCAGCAGTTATGGGAACATCAACTTCCCACGTATTTATAAGAGCTATAAAAAAAATAACACCAGCAGCTTCACCCTGGACTACTGCAGGGCGTCGGGAACAGATGAAGACATTTAATCGCAACAAGATGTCTAAAATAAATGAAGGGACTAATTTGTAAGGAGAATGAATTATGAGAAAATTTAACATTACTGTGAATGGAAAATTATATGAAGTTGAAGTAGATGAAATAACTGAAAGCTCGTCCAGCACTTATCAGGCTCCAGCAGCACCAGCATCTGCACCAAAAGCAGCACCAGCACCGGCACCAAAAGCAGCACCGGCGCCTGAAAAGGCCGCACCTGCGAAAAAAACCCCGGCAATAGTAAGCGGCGGAGAGACAGTTACAAGCCCTATGCCTGGAACAGTGCTGGATGTAAAGATAAAAGAAGGAGACACAGTTAAAAAGGATGATGTCCTCTTTATACTGGAAGCCATGAAAATGCAGAATGAGATAAGGGCTTCAAAAGGTGGAACTGTAGCGCAGATAGTAGTTTCAAAAGGGACCTCGGTAAATACAGGAGATACTCTGGCAGTATTGAAATAGCACCTTTATTAGCAATATCTGATTATAGTTTAAATTTGAAGTAGGGAGGTAGAAAGATGATAGCGGATTCTGTTTCAGGTGCAGTTCTTATTTCCATAATAGATATGATACTGCTGCTTTTTTTCCTGTATGTTATAGGTTTGATTTTAAGATTACTCCCAATGGTTAATAAAATTCATCTGAAATCTCATGGGAGGGAAAAACATGATAATACTTAATGCACTTAATTCAATGTGGCATTCAACGTCTTTGATAAACTTATCAATTGGAAATATATTTTTGATTATTCTGGGTATAGTGTTCATTTACCTTGCCATAGTTAAAAAATATGAACCTTTTTTACTTGTAGGAATAGGTTTTGGATGCATAGTTGCAAATATACCTGGCAATGAACTTATTAAACCAGGCGGACTTTTCAGTTATTTTTACCTGGGAGTTCAAAAGGTTGTTTTTCCACCTTTGATATTTCTTGGGGTGGGTGCCATGACGGATTTTGGGCCCATGATTGCAAACCCGAGTCTCATGGTACTGGGTGCATTTGCCCATGTGGGAATATTTATAGCAATCATTGGAGCTAAGGTACTTCACTTTACATTGGCTGAATCGGGTGCTATAGGAATAATAGGCGGAGCGGACGGCCCCATGGCCATATATGTTACGCAGACACTGGCCCCTCACTTGATGGCTCAGATCTCTGTAGCTGCCTATTCCTATATGGCACTTATGCCCCTTATACAACCGCCAATTATGAAATGGCTCACAACTCATGAGGAAAGAAATATAATGATGAAGCAGTCAAGGACAGTAACTAAAAGGGAAAAAATTTGTTTCCCGATACTTATAACAGTAATAATTGATTTATTGCTTCCTCCAATTGCACCACTTATAACCATGCTGATGCTTGGAAATTTATTTAAGGAATGTGGAGTTGTAGACAGACTTGCCAAAACTGCCAGCAATTCATTTATGAATGTAATTACCATAATGCTGACATTGTCTATAGGTTCAAGAATGGGAGCAGATACTTTTCTTACAGTTAAAACACTTGAGATAATAGTACTTGGACTTGTAGCCTTTATGATAGGTACTGCAGGAGGTATCTGGGGAGGAAAGATCCTGTGCAGGTTATCCCATGGAAAGATAAATCCTCTTGTCGGATCTGCAGGTATAGCTTCAGTTCCAATTGCGGCCAGAGTTTCACACAATGTGGCCCTTCAGGAGAATAAGTACAATTTCCTTATAATGCATGCCATGGGCCCTAATCTGGCAGGTGTCTTCGGAACTGCCATAGCGGGTGGAATACTTATAACTTTGATTCCCCATTAAAATTTATATTAGTACCCGTACTTATTAAATATAAAATATAGTACGGGTTTCAATTAAAATTATATTCATAAACAATAGTAAGATCTTAACAGAATGTCATTTCTTAAAACGTAAAATCATAGACTTCTAAAAAATGTGCAGTTACACATCTATATTATAACAGATTTTTTATCAAATGATAATTCAGACTTTATAGAAATCGTTTTAATAATATAATACTAAAATACGTTTATTACAATTATAACGTATACAACAATAAAAATTGACAGCGATGATTTTGTAATTAAATAGCCAAAGTAGTAAGAATATTCATGATATTAAACTGTGATAACTGTCAATTTTCATGAGGTATATAGTATTCACAATACGGGATTAGATTAACGGAAAGAGGTTATTATCAATATATTTGGGGAGAGATTAAAAATGAAAAAGGGATATATATTTATTATTTTAACTGCTATTTTCTACAGTACGGCTGAAGTTGCAGGAAGAATTCTGGCACAGGCAGGCAACATGGATCCATTTCAGGTTATGTTCATTGCCTTCTTGATAGGTGCAATAATACTGTGTCCTCTGGCTACCAAAGATATTAAAGCTAAAAAATTGAAGATAAAAGCCGATGATTTAAGGTATTTTGCAATCTGCGGTATATCGGCAGTTACTGTATCCATGGTACTGCTCCAGTTTGCAGTTACTTATACCAAGGCATCTACTGCGGCGGTTTTATATTGTCTGAATGCGGTATTCTCAATACCCTTTGCATATTTCATGTTAAAGGAAAAGATCACAAAAGGAACCCTCATATCCATGCTGGTGTCCCTGGCTGGAGCTGTTATAATACTCAACCCGTCAGAAATCATAAACGGCCTTGGAAACCCCAGGGATATCGTAGGTATGCTTTTTGCACTTGGCTCTGCGGTGAGCTGGTCTTTCTATACGGTATACAGCAAAAAGAGAGTTGCTATATACGGAGGATATGTTTCCAATTTCTTTGGTTTTAGTTTTGGAGTACTGGCACTGTTGATTATTCTCATAGTAACCGGCAGACCAATTTTTTCAGGAATAACACTGCAGAATATACTGGTGCTATTGTATATGGGTATTTTTATAAAGGCAGTTGGCTATATATGCTATATGGGTGCAATAAGGGAGACATCAGCTATAACTGCATCCATGGTATTTTTAATAAAACCTGCACTTGCCACTATTTTTGCCATACTTATACTGGGCGAGAGTATAAAGACGAATATGGTCATAGGTATAATATGTATAATTGCTGGTTCTTATTTTAAAATTAGCTCCAGTAAAAAGGAAAGCGGCAGTTCAGCCCAAAAAGTCTAGATTATAATTTTAGCTTAAAAGAGCAGCGAAGATTATTGTAATCAATAATCAGGTGACTCTAAATATAAAATAAGAAAGATCTTATTTTTTAAATAAGATCTTTCTTATTTTTAGTTTCACGTTTTATTATAAAATTTTTAGCAGCTATTTCAAATTTATCATTTAATGGCTCTAATTTCACATTTTTATATTTTTGTGAAAGAGCTGTGTATATAAGCCTATCTGCTAACTCAGGATTTTTGGAAAGGAGGGAGCCGTGAAAATAAGTGCATAGACAATTCTTGTAAACGCATCCTTCCAAGCCATCTTCTCCATTGTTTCCATATCCCACGATAACTTTCCCAAAAGGCTTCAGATCATTTATATAAGTTCTTCCAGAATGATTTTCAAAACCCACATAGGTTTCATTAAACTTTTTATTGTATATTACCGTATTCCCAATGAATCTTTTATTTCCACCTTCTGTATATATATTTAACACGTCAAGACCGGGAAGTTTTTCGCCATCTGGAGTACAGTAATATTTGCCTAGAAGTTGATAACCGCCGCAAATCGATAAAAATACTTTTCCACCTTTAATATATTTTATTACGCCATCTTTTTTATTTTGAATTAAATCCTCTGATACAATAGACTGTTCATAATCCTGTCCGCCGCCGAAGAAAGTTATATCGTAACTGGAATCATCAAAGGTATCACCTAAAGATACGTTGAATATATTTACAGATATTCCTCTCTGCTGAGCTCTGTATTTTAGAATACGAATATTTCCCAAGTCACCATATACATTTAACAGATCGGGATACAAATGGCATATGTTAAGTTCCATTTTATACTACACCTCCCATTGGTTTAAATAAATCACCATAACTTTTTAATATAGCCCTTAGAATTGAGAAATTTTCTTAAATCTATCATAGCTGTATAAGTAGCCAATATGTACACAGTATCTGATTTGCAGCTTTTTATTTCCTCAACTAATTTTTCATAAGTTTTACAAATTACAAAATTTTTTTCAGGCAGTCCTGCAATTTTTAATCTAACAGCCATATCATAGAGTCTTATGCCCGATATCATTATTTTATCTATATTGAGAGAAGACAATTTTTCAAAATTTACATCCCATATCCAGGATACATCTCTTCCATCAGCGTAATTATCATTTAAAAGTATCGCTAAATTAAAAGTATTATTGTCGAGACTGATGGTATTTATAGCCTGATCATAACCAGCAGGATTTTTCACCAAAATTATTTTTACTTCTTTAGTACCTATGTTTATGCTTTCCTGTCTTCCAAAAGCACTTTGCTGTTCTTTAAATGAATTATATATATGAGAAGTGGATATTCCACAAATCCTAGTTACAGAGTAGGCACATAGGGCATTATATATATTATATACGCCTGGTTGATTTATGTAGTACTTTTCACCATTTATCACTACTAAGGATTTCTCCGGGGTTTGAATTTCTATCTTCTCTAGGATGTAGTCTAAGTTAGGTCTTTTATAGCCGCAGTTTTTACAATAATAATCACCTAAATGGCTGTATGTGATAAAATTATATTCATAGGGGCTCTTGCACTTCTTACAGAACTTAGCATCAGCATTGACGTCTACTTTTCTGCTCCCCGTGGGGGAACAGTTAAATCCATAATAAATAGTTCTGTTAGGCAAGTTCAAATCCCCAAGCAGTGATTCATCACCGTTTAAGACTAAATTTGAAAGAGGGGCTTTTTTAATACCCTGAAGAATTTTGTTCAAAGTAGTATAAACTTCTCCATATCTATCCAGCTGATCTCTAAATAAATTGGTAACAGCTATAATCTCTGGAGTTATATAGTCAGTAAAAAAAGATACATTTGCTTCATCACATTCTATAACCGCATAACTTGTTTCACAACATTTTTTAAATGAATAATTTTCTACAAAGCAAGAAACTATTCCAGTTATCATATTAGCTCCTGTACTATTGGTTATCACACGCTTGCCAGCATCTTTTAATATGTTGTATATCATACTTGTAGTAGTGGTTTTCCCATTTGTACCGGTTATAAGTATAACTTTGTAATTCTTGCATATGACTTTTAAGATGTTTTTATCTAATTTTAATGCTACTTTTCCAGGAAAATTACTTCCACCTTTAAATAAAATTTTTGATAATTTTATTATAGCTTTGGAAATAACAATGCTAAAAAAAGACTTTATATTAATTTTTCACACCACCTTCCTTGATACAAATTAACTCCTAAATATTATAATACAATACAGTGGCTGTCTCTTATCCACAGATGCCGATGCCGACGAACATATAAGTGAAGATCTCGGTGTTCGCCTTAGA